>JANWKW010000073.1 GCA_025451135.1 Vulcanimicrobiia bacterium
ACATCGCGCGATTCAACCGCGCACGCCTGGCCCCCGAGACGTCGCCCGCGCTGGTCGACGCCCGCCACATCGTGGCCCGCAGCGCGCGCGCGACCGGCGAGACCGTCGTCACGCTGACCACCGCCACGGCCTCCGAGGCGGCCCGGGCGGCCGGCCCCGCGCTGATGAAGGCGCTGCCCGGCGCGGTCGGCATCGTCAACTCCTACGATCTCAACAGCGCCAACGCGATCGTCGGCCGCACCAACGTGACCGTGGCGGGCGCGAGTGAGATCGAAGAGCAGATCGACGGCGTCCGCTACCGCGTCTCGGCCGGTTCGTTCTTCCAGGTCAACGTCGAGATCGTCAACCGTATCTTCGGGTTCATGAAGGCAGGCCTGACCAAACCCCGCCGGATCGTGGATCTGTATTGCGGCGCGGGGACCTTCGCGCTGTTCTTCGCCAAGCACGGGTCGACCGTGTACGGCATCGAGGAGAGTCCCCAAGCGGTCGCCGAGGCCGAGGAGAACGCGCGCCTGAACGGCTTCGAGAGCAGGGCGTCGTTCCACGCCGGCAAGGTCGAAGACGTGGTCCGTGCGCGCGAGGCTCGGCAGGTGCTCAAGGACGCGCAGATCGTCTTCCTGGACCCGCCCCGCAAGGGCAGCGACGAGATCACCCTGGGCGCGGTCGCGGCCGCGCAGCCGCCGAACATCTGGTACCTCTCGTGCGATCCGGCGACCTTGGCCCGGGATTTGAAGTTCCTCGTCGCCAAAGGTTACACCATCGGCGTCGTCCAGCCGTTCGACATGTTCCCGCAGACCGGGCACGTCGAGACGCTGGTGACGCTCTATCGCGAGGACGCCGCCCCGCGCATCAGCGTGGAAGAGGCCTTCGCGGACGTGCCGGACCCGGTCTGGCCCGAAGAAGCCGACGCACCACAACCGCAGACCACATCGGAGTACCCGGACTTTGTCATCCGACAAGATTGACGTTCGCTACGTCGCCAAACTCGCGCGCATCGCGCTGACCGACGACGAGGTCGAACGCTTCGGCGCGCAGCTCGGCGACCTGCTCGAGCACGTGCAGGCGCTCGGCGAGCTCGACGTCGCCGCCGTGCCCGCGACCGCGCAGGTCGTCGAGTCGCGCAACGTGCAGCGCGCGGATACCGTCCGCCCGACGCTCGATCGCGAGACCGTGCTCGCCCAGGCGCCGCAGCGCCAGGGCCCGTTCTTCCGCGTCCCGCGCATCATCGCCGAGGCCGAGTAGCGTGGACGAGACGGTCTCCGCCACCGCCGCCTCGATCGCGGACGCGGTCAACGCCAAGGCCCGTTCCGCCCGCGAGGTGACCGACGCGATGCTGGCCCACGTCGATGCGGTCGACGACCGCGTCGGCGCCTATCTGACGCGCCTGCACGACCTCGCCCGCGCCCAGGCCGATCGGGTCGACGCGCGCGTCGCGGCCGGCGAGAAGCTGCCGCTCGCGGGCGTGCCGCTGGCCGTCAAGGACAACATGTGCCTGACCGGCACCCGGACGACGTGCGGCTCGAAGATCCTCGAGCACTGGGTCGCGCCGTACACCAACACCGCGGTCGCGCGCATGCTCGACGCCGGCGCGATCCCGATCGGGAAGACGAACCTGGACGAGTTCGCGATGGGCTCGTCGTGCGAGAACAGCGCGCTCGGCGTCACCCGCAATCCGTACGATCCGGGCTGCGTGCCGGGCGGTTCGAGCGGCGGCTCGGCCGCGGCCGTCGCGGCCAACGAGGCCGCCATCGGCCTGGGGAGCGATACCGGCGGTTCGATCCGCGAGCCTGCGGCGTTCTGCAATCTGGTCGGCTTCAAGCCGACCTACGGGCGCATCTCGCGCTACGGTCTGATCGCGTTCGCGTCGAGCCTCGATCAGATCGGACCGTTCGCGCGAACGGTCGAAGACGCCGCGCTCGCGTACGACGCGATGGCCGGCCACGATCCGATGGATTCGACCTCGATCGATCGCGCCGTCGAGAGCACGGCCGATCATCTGCGCACCGATCTGCGCGGTCTGAAGGTCGGACTGGTGCGCGAATTCGATACGGAAGGCCTGGGCGGCGAGATCGACGCCGTCTATAAGAAGGCCTATGCGGACCTCGAAGCCTTGGGCGCCGAGATCGTCGAGGTCGGGCTCCCGAGCGCCAAGTACGGCCTGGCGACGTACTATCTGATCGCGCCGGCGGAATGCTCGTCCAATCTCGCGCGCTTCGACGGCGTCCGGTACGGCCTGCGCGTCGATGCCGCCGACGTCGGCGCGATGTACGAGGCGACCCGCGCGGCCGGCTTCGGTCCCGAGGTCAAGCGCCGCATCCTGATCGGCACCTACGCACTCTCGAGCGGATACTACGACGCGTATTACGTGCGCGCGCAGAAGGCCCGCACGCTGATCGCCCAGGACTTCCGAACCGCGTTCGCATCGTGCGATCTGATCGCGTGTCCGGCCGCGTCGTCGCCCGCATTCCCGTTCGATTCCAAGAGCGATCCGTACAGCATGTATCTGATGGACTACTACACGATCCCGATGTCGCTGGCCGGGCTGCCGGCCGTCTCCGTGCCGTGCGGCTGGGTGAAGGCCTCGGCCGATAGCTCGCCGATGCCGATGGGCCTGCAGCTCACCTCGCCGATCTTCAGCGAACGGCTGCTGCTGGGCGCGGCCCACGCCTACGAACGGGCGACCAACCACGCCGCCCTGCGCGGCCCCGCGGTGGGAGCGCCGGCATGACGCAGTACGAAGCGGTCATCGGCATCGAGTGCCACGTCGAGCTCAAGACGCAGAGCAAGATGTTCTGCGGCTGTCCCAACGCGTTCGGCGGCGAGCCCAACACCCAGGTCTGCCCGGTCTGCCTGGCGCTGCCCGGCGCGCTGCCGGTCGCGAACGAAGCCGCGATCGCGCACATGATCCGCGCGGGCCTGGCGTTCGACGCGGAGATCCCGGCGTTCTCGAAGTTCGACCGGAAGAATTACTTCTATCCGGACATGCCCAAGGACTATCAGATCTCGCAGTTCGACATGCCGCTGACGCAGGGCGGCGTCGTGAAGTACTGGCTCGAGGACGGCACCATGAAGGAGTGTCGGCTGACGCGCATCCACTTGGAAGAGGACACCGGAAAGTCGTCGCACGCCGGCTCGGGCGACGGACGCATCGCCGGCAGCACGCACTCACTGGTCGATTTCAATCGCGCCGGCGTGCCGCTCATGGAATGCGTCTCGGAGCCGGACATCCGCAGCGCGAAAGAAGCGGTCGGCTATCTCGAAGCGCTCAAGCGCACCTTCGTGCAGCTGGGCGTGAGCGACGTCAAGATGGAAGAAGGCTCGCTGCGCTGCGACGCCAACGTCTCGATCCGTCCCGTCGGTCAGGCGGAGTACGGCACCAAGGCCGAGATCAAGAACATGAACTCGTTTCGCTCGGTCGAGCGGGCGATCGAGAGCGAGATCGCGCGTCAGATCGAGATCGTCGAATCCGGCGGTCGCGTGATCCAAGAGACGCGCGGCTGGGACGAGGTGCACGGCACCACGCACTCGATGCGCAGCAAAGAACAGGCGCACGACTACCGCTACTTCCCCGATCCGGATCTGGTGCCGATGGAGGTCTCTCGCGACCTGGTCGAACGGATCCGCAGCGGCATGCCCGAGGTGCCGTGGAAGCGGTTCGAACGGTATCGCGCCGAGTACCGCATCAACGCCCTGCAGGCCACCCAGCTGCTCGACGACGGGCCGCTGGCGGCCTACTTCGACGCGGCCGTCGCGGCCAGCGGCAACCCGCAGCAGTCGCTCAACTTCGTGCTCGGCGATCTCTCGCGCCTGGCGAACGAGTCGGGGACGGCGGTCGGCGCTTCGAAGGTGACGCCGGCGCTGCTGGCCGAGCTGATCGGCCTGCTCGAGGCCAAGACGATCAACTCGAAGATCGCCAAAGGCGTGATCGAGCGCACCTGGCAGACGGGCGACTCGCCCAAGGCGATCGTCGAACGGGAGGGCCTCGCCCAGACGACCGACAGCGCCGCCATCGAGAAGTTCGTCGACGACGTCCTGGCCGCCAATCCCAAGGTCGTCGAGGAGTATCGCGGCGGCAAGGTCGGCGTCGCCGGCTTCCTGGTGGGCGCCGTGATGAAGGCCTCGCAAGGCAAGGCGAACCCCGCGATGGTCCAAGAGCTCGTGAAGAAAAAACTAGGCTAGGACAGCACCATGTTGGCCGACGAGCGCACGCTCGAGGCGCTCGACTTCGCCGGCGTCCTGGCGCGGGTCGTCGGCGCGACCCATACCGAGCGCGGTCGCGCGCTCGCGTCGGCGCTCGCGCCGCTCTCCGACTTCGACGCGATCCGGCGCGAGCAGGCCGCGACGGCCGACATCCGCGAGCTGATCGCCGGCGCGGACTTCCACGTCGGGCGTGCCATCGACACCGCGTCGCTCACCGAAGCGGCCGCGCTCGGGCGGATGCTCGGCTCGGGCGAGATCCGGGCGGTGGCCGAAGCCATGTCGGCGGCGGCCGCGGCCTATAAGGGGACGCGCGCGCGGCCGACCGAGACGATCGGCGCGATCACCGCGGCCTACCTGCCGCTCAACGAGATCGTTCGCGGCGTCACCGACGCGATCGACGAGCGCGGCACCGTCACCGATCGCGCGTCACCCGCGCTCGGACGGATCCGCCGCAACCTGATCCACGCCCAGAACGACGCGCGCGACCGCGTCGGCAGCATCGCCCGTTCCGGCAACCGGGCCATCCAGGACAGCGTCGTCACCCTGCGCGACGGGCGTTACGTGGTCCCGATCAAGGCGGAATTCTCGGGCGAGTTCGCGGGCATCGTGCACGACACGAGTTCGAGCGGCCAGACGCTCTTCGTCGAACCGCTGGCCGCCCTCGATTCGAACAACCGCGTCCGCACGCTGCGGCTCGAAGAAGAACGCGAGGTCTCCCGGATCCTCGAAGCGCTCTCGCGCGTGATCGGCGGGGCCGCGGAGCAGATCGAACGCAACGTGGAGATGCTCGCGCGCCTGGACGTGCTGGCGGCCAAGGCGCAGCTGGCGCGCTCGATGGACGCCCGCCCGGCCGAGCTGCTCGACGAACCCGCCGTCGCGATCTTGGACGGTCGCCACCCGCTGCTCGGCGACCGGGCGGTGCCGCAGTCGCTCTCGCTCGACGACGAGACCCGCCTGCTCGTCATCAGCGGGCCGAACATGGGCGGCAAGACGGTCGCGCTCAAGATGCTCGGGCTCTTCGTCGCGATGACCTACACCGGATTGCAGGTCCCGGCCGCGCACGGCACGCGGATCGGTCGGTTCGAGCGGGTGATCGCAGACATCGGCGACGAACAGTCGATCGTCGAGAACGCGTCGACGTTCTCGGCGCATCTGCGCCGGATGCGCGAGATCCTGGCCGAGGCGGATGCGCGCACGCTGGTGCTGGTCGACGAGATCGGCGGCGGCACCGAGCCGACGGCGGGCGCGGCCCTGGCGGTCGCGTTCCTCGAGCGGCTGCTGGCGGTGCGCGCGTGCGCGATCGTCACGACGCACGCGACCGAGCTGAAGCTCTTCGCCCACGGCACGCCGGGCGTCGCCAACGCGAGCGTGCGTTTCGACCCGCGGACGTTCGCGCCCACCTATCACCTGGACATCGGCGCGCCCGGCCAGTCGCTGGCCTTCCCGCTGGCGCGCGCGATGGGCATCGAAGACGGCATCTTGGCGCGCGCCGAGAGGCTGCTCGAATCGCGCGATCGCGACTACGAGGCGGCGCTGGCGGAGCTCGGGCAGCGCAACGCCGAGTTGCAGGGGGAACGCGACGCGGCCGCGCGGGCGCGGACCGCCGCCGAGCAGCGCGAGGGTGAGGCGCGGCGCGCGCGCGAGGCGCTCGATCGCGAGCGGGCGGCGCTGGTGGAGAAGGCCCAAGAGCAGCTGACCAAGGCGCTCCGCGACTTCGTCGCCGAGCTGGCGCGGCGGGCCGCCGAGAACGCGAGCCGTCCGAAGGTGACGGCGTCGCAGAGCGCGCTGATGGATCGCAGCATCGCTGCGATGCGGCGCGATCTCGGGATCGTGCCCGGCACGCCTGGGGCGGCGCCGAGCGATGCGCTCGCGGTCGGCGATCGCGTGCACGTCGCGTCCTACGACAAGGAAGGCGTGTTGGCCGAGGATTACGGCGAGAGCGCGCTGGTCGCGCTCGGCGCGCTCAAGACGGTCGTGCCCAAGAGCGAGCTCAAACGGGTGGGCGGCCCGCGCGTCGAAAAGCAGCGGCCGCGCGGCGACGGCGGCGGCGCGCGCCTCGAGGCGTCGACCCGGACGATGGCCGAGCTGGACGTGCGGGGACGCCGTTTCGTCGACGCCCAGCCGCTGGTCGAGCGCTGGCTCGACGATGCGATGCTCGGGGGCAGCGGCGAACTGCGCTTGATCCACGGCAAGGGCACCGGCATGCTCGGGCGCGGCCTGCAAGAGTTCCTGCGCGACTACCCCGGCGTCAAGAGCGTCCGTTACGGCGATCAGAACGAGGGGGATGGCGGCGTGACCATCATCGAACTGCAAGGATAGCATGAAGCACCCACATTTCGCCGATGCGGCCTATCTGCTCGACGGGTTCGAACACGTCGAGACGTTCCCCGAGTTCCAGGCGCGCCTCAAACTCGGGCGTCCGCTCAACGTCAAGCTCGGCATCGATCCGACCAGCCCCGACCTGCACCTGGGGTTCATGGTGGTGCTCAATCAGCTGCAGCGGTTCGCCGAGGCCGGCCACGCGGTGACCCTGATCATCGGCGATTTCACCGCTAAGATCGGCGATCCGAGCGGCAAGAACGAGACCCGTCCGCAGTTGAGCGACGACGAGATCGAGGCCAACATGCGGACGTATCGCGAGCAGGCCGCCAAGGTGCTCGACATGGAGCGCATCGCGGTGCGCTACAACTCCGAATGGCTGGCGCCGCTCGCGACCGCCGACTTCATCAAGCTCGCCGCCAAGGTCTCGGTCGCGCAGATGCTCGAGCGCAACGATTTCCGCCAGCGCTACGAGGGCGGCGAGGCGATCTCGCTGCACGAGTTCCTGTACCCGATCGCGATGGCGTACGACTCGGTGATGGTGGAGTCCGACGTCGAGCTTGGCGGCGTGGATCAGCTCTTCAATCTGCTCATGGGCCGGCACTACCAGCGCGAGCACGGTCAGGCCCCGCAGATCTGCGCGATGGTCCCGCTGCTGGTCGGGCTCGACGGCCACAAGAAGATGTCCAAATCGCTCGGCAACTACGTCGGCGTCACCGAAGACGCCCAGACCCAGTTCGGCAAGTTGATGTCGATCGGCGACGAGCTGATGCCGGTCTACGCGCGCTATGCGGCGTTCCGCAGCAAGGCCGCCTGCGACGCGCTCGCCGCCGAACTGCGAGCCGGCGCCAACCCGATGGACGTCAAGAAGCAGATCGCCCAGGACGTGGTCGCCCGGTATCACGGGCTCGACGGCGCCCGGGCCGCGCGCGAATACTTCGAGCGGACGGTCCAGCGCAAGGAGATCCCGACCGAGCGGATCGCCGAGCTCGGCCGCGGCGACTGCGCCAAGGTCGCCGAGGTGCTGGTCAAGGCCGGCTTTGCCGAGAGCAAGCGCGCCGCCGAGCGACTAATCTCGGGGAACGGGGTAAAGGTGGATGGTATAGTCGTGACCGACCCGAAGGCGCCTTGGACCGCGACCGGTCCCGCCGTACTCGCCGTCGGATCGCGCAAGTTCGTCCGTATCACGCCGTAAGGGAATAGAAGAAGAGCGTCATGGCAGACCAAGCCGTCACCTATACCGGAGCGCCCGCGATCGCCGGCAAGAAGCTGGTCTGCAGGCGCTGCCATCGCGTCTACGCCTATCCCGCGGCCGGCGACCGCCCGGTGCGCTGCGAGTGCGGCTGGTGGTACTACAACGACGGCGTCGCGCTCCGCGAAGCCTATTGGCAGCGGCTCGACCCCTATCGCGTGCCGCCGTCGCTCGCGGCCCTCTTCGCTCCCAAGGCGTAAACGGTTCTCAGAGCCTCTGCGTCAGCGCTTCGAGTTCCGCCGACGTGAAATCGTAGCGCTTTCGGCAGAACTCGCACGACGCGTCCGAGACCGGGCTCTCGCGCGCCATGTGGAGCAGCTCGTCGGCGCCGAGCCCGAGCAGCGCGGTCTCGACCTTATCGCGCGTGCACAGGCATGCGAATTCGACCGGCAACGCGCGCTGCGCGCGCAGCGTCAGATCGCCCGCGATGGCGTCGAGCAGCGCCCGCGCGTCGGCGCCGTCCGCGATCAGGCTGGTGACCGGCGGCAACGCGAGCGCCCGCGCCTCGAGCTGTGCGATGGCCCGCTCGTCCGCCCCGGGCAAGACCTGCGCGATGATCCCGCCGGAGGCCAGCACGCCCTCTGGCCCGGCCAGCACGCCGAGGGCGACGATGCTCGGGATCTGTTCCGACTGCGCCAAGTAGGCGGCGACGTCTTCCGCGATCTCGCCGGAGTAGAGCGGCACCACCCCGACGTAGGGTTGGCCGACGTCGTACGACTTGGTGACCTGGAGGGAGCCTGCGCCGATGACGCCGGCGACGTCGAACTTCCCGCGCTCGTTGAGCGGAAGATCGGCCAGCGGATTGCGCGCCCGCGCGCGCGCGCCGACGCCGTCGCCCAGCAGCCACGCCTCGGCCGAAAGGCCGCCGATCGGCCCGTCTCCCGCGATCTGGAGCGAGACGCGCTCGCTGCCCTTGAGCGCGCTGCCGATGAGTGCGGTCGCGGTCAGGAGCCGGCCGACCGCGGCGGTCGCGGTCGGCGCGAGGCCGTGGCGCGCTTGCGCCTGGCGGACCAGCTCGGTCGTGATCCCGGCGACGATCGCGATGCCGGCTTCGGGCGAGGATGCGGTGAGGATCTCATCGGGAACCATATCGCGGGGAGTTTCCGAGGGCGGGTGGGACACCTTCCCGAAGGGCCTCGAATGCGCGTCCACGTCATCCACGGTCCGAACTTGAATTTGCTCGGAGAACGCGAGCCCGACGTCTACGGATCGAAGACGCTCGCCGATATCGACGCGGAGATCGCGGAAGCGGCCCGCGCGCTCGGTATCGAGGTGTCGTGCGCGCAGTACAGTAGTGAAGGGGCGATCGTCGACGCGCTGCACGCCGCACGCGCGGCGGCCGACGTGGTGCTGATCAACCCGGGAGCCTACACCCACTACTCGTACGCGATAGCGGACGCGATCGCCGCGATCCGCATTCCGGTGGTCGAGGTGCACCTGTCGAATATCGCCGCGCGCGAAGCGTTTCGCTCGCATAGCGTCGTCGCCCCGGTCTGCCGGGGCAGCGTCGCCGGGTTCGGTTCGGATTCCTACGTCGCGGCGCTTCACGCCGCGTCCAAAATCCCCATAAAATAAGGGTTTCTTGCCGTTTTCCGGGGAGGAGGGGCCGATTGGTTCGCGTATCTCCACCCCTCAGGCGGCCAGCCCGCAAATGTCACCCCAATTACCGTTCGAACGAACGCCGCTTACAGGAGTATTCTTTTGACGAAAGCCGATCTGATCGATGTCGTTGCTGCCGAGGCCGAACTCTCGAAGCGCCAGGCAGGCGAGATCGTGGACCTCGTCCTCGACGAGATCAAAACGGCGCTGCAGAAGGGCGATCGCGTCGCATTGACGCCGTTCGGCAGCTTCGTGGTGCGCGCGCGCAAGGCGCGCGAGGGCCGCAACCCCAAGACGGGCGAGAAGATCCGCATCGCCGCGCGTAAGGTCCCGGCCTTCGTCGCCGGCAAGGGTCTCAAAGACGCCGTGGGCGGAGCCAAGAAGGCCGCGACGTCCGCCAAGAAGTCGACGGCGAAGAAGCCGGCCGCCAAGAAGAAAGCGAAGAAGCGCTAGACCCGCTTCGACGTTCGAGCGCGCCGTTCGCGGCGCGCCCGTCCGCCGGGCTGTAGCGCAGCTTGGTTAGCGCGCTTGACTGGGGGTCAAGAGGTCGCAGGTTCGAATCCTGTCAGCCCGACCATTTCGAGAGGCCTCGATTCCGAAAGGATCGGGGCCTCGTTCTATACCGGATGATTCAGCCACGACGCGATGTCGCGCATCTCGGCCGGGGCGATCTCGTGGGCGATCGGATAGTCGCGCGCGGTCAGCCGGGCGCCGCTCGACGCTTGCAGATAGGTACCGGTGCGCGCGACCAGATCGGCCGGGATGACGCGGTCGAACGAACCGTGCGCGTAGAAGAGCGGAACCCCCGCAAGCCGGTCCTTGACGATCGCGAGGTCGGTCTCGAACGGCAGCGCGCCGCTGAGCAGGACGCCGCCGGCGTAGCGCTGCGGACGGTCGAGGATCAGCGCCGCCGCCATCATCATGCCGGCGCTGAAGCCCATCAGGAAGATGCGCTGCGGCTCGGCGCGCTCGCCTTGGAGCGCGTCGATCCAGGCGTTCATCCGATCGATCGACGCGCGCAAGCTCGCGGCGACCGGCCGGCCCGGACTGCGGCTCTCGAACCACGTGTACGCGCCCTCGGCTTCGAGCGGACCGCGCACCGACGCGATCGCGAAGCGCGGGTCGACCGCCGGCGCGAGCCCGAACAGGTCGTGCTCGTCGGCCCCGCGCCCGTGCAGCAGGATCAACAGCGGCGGTCGGCCGTCGGCCGGCGCGCCGACGGCTCTTCGCCAATGGACGACGGGCGCTGCGTACGTCATGCGTGAGCCGTTCTCCAAGGTGCGAGCGCGGTCTTTCGCGCACCCTCGTCGCGATGGCTCATTCGGCGTGGGCGCCCGCCACGCGCAACCGCTTCCCATCCTCGGCGACGGTTCGCACCGACGCGCGGTTGTTCGACGGCGTCGGCGGACGGCCGTTGCGGCTCGCGCTCGACGACGTCTATCGCGCCTTCGCAAGCGTGCGGCTCGATCCGACGTTCGAGGTCTGTCCGCACTGCTTCACCGACGCGGATCGCCGCTACCTCATCGATACCCCGCTTCTCGACTTGACCTGGTCGGATATCGCCTCCATCCTCGGCAAAGCCGTGACGACCCTCGGCTCGGCCCGCGATTTCGGCTATTTCCTTCCGCGCGTGCTCGAAGGGTTCGCGCTCGGCGTGCATTACATGCCGCACGTGCTCACGACCAAGATCCGGCTCTCGCGCGAGGCCGGCTGGAGCGCGGCCCAGATCGCTGCCGTGGCGGATTTCGTCAACGCGCTCGAGGTGATGGTCTATGCGATGTCCGGGGGCGACCCCAAGTTCGACGTTTGCGACGAATTCGTAGCTGCGCTTCGGAATCGTATCGGCTAAGACGCTGCTCGCAGGGCCGCGAGCGCTCCGACGACGTGCGCCTTCGGCAAGAACTGCGCGTTGAA
>JANWKW010000074.1 GCA_025451135.1 Vulcanimicrobiia bacterium
ATGGACGACGGCCAGCGCGCCCGGCTCGAGCGCCGGCTGGCGGAGCCGTCGCTCTACGAACGCCTCCAGGCGCTGCTGCGGCGGCGCGGCTTCGTCTTCTCGGACTCCGACGGACTGATCGCGGCCTTCCGCGAGATCTACACCCAGGAGTCGAAGCACTACGACCTGCATCTGCTGCTCGAGGATCTGATCGAGCTCGACGAACGCCTGCTATTGTGGCGCGGCCGTCACGTCAGGATGGTCGAGCGCATGATCGGGCACAAGCACGGCACCGGCGGCTCGCTCGGCGTCGACTACCTCGCCAAGACCCTCGGTGCCAAGATGTTCCCGGAGCTGTGGGACGTGCGCACCTACCTCGGATCGGAAACCTACGGCTGACATGACGACCCCCACCACCTCCGCGCGACTGCGCGATCGCTTCGCCACGCTCGATACGTCGACGTACCTGGTCAGCCACTCGATGGGCGCCGCTCCGCTGGCCGCGCGCGAAGCCCTCGACGCGTACTGGTCGCAGTGGGCCGCCGACGGACCCGAGGCGTGGGAGATCTGGCTGCCGCAGATCGGCGCGATCGCCGACGGTATCGGCGCGATCGTGGGCGCTCCCGCCGGCAGCGTCTTCCTCGGCCCCAACGTCTCGGTCTTGCCGGCCGCGATCGCGACCTGCTTCGACTTCCGCGACGAGCGGAACGAGGTCGTCTACGAGTCCCTGCAGTTCCCGTCGCTGACCTACGTCTGGAACGAATGGGAACGCTTCGGCGCGAAGGTGCGGGTGGTCGCGTCCGACGACGGGCGCACGATCCCGACGCAGCGGATCTGCGCGAGCATCACCGAGAAGACGGCCATCGCGGTGCTCTCGCACGCGTACTACGTCTCGGGCGCGCTCGCCGACGTGCGGACCATCCAGGCCCACTGCCGGTCGGTCGGCGCGATCCTGTGCGTCGACACATATCAGACCACCGGCGTGGTGCCGTACGACGTCACCGACCTGGACCTCGATATGGCGACGGCCGGCTCGCATAAGTGGCTGTGCGGCGGCCCCGGCTGCGGGTGGATCTACGTCAAGCCGTCGCTGCTCGAACGCTTCCGCCCAGCCGTGACCGGCTGGATGGCGCACGCCGCGCCGTTCGCGTTCGAAGCCGCGCCGATCCGCTTCGCCGCCAGCATGTATCGCTTCGGCACCGGCACGCCGACGATCCCGGGCTACATCGTCGCGAAGCCGGGCCACGACCTCATCCGCGAGGTCGGCGTCGCGACCATCCGCGCGCATAACACGCGCCTCACGACGGCGCTTGCCGAGGGCGCGCTCGAACGCGGGCTGACCGTCAACACGCCGCTCGATCCGGCCAAGCGCGGCGGCTGGATCGGCATCGACTTCGAGGATTCGGAGCGGGTCTGCCGCGGGCTGATCGCGGAGCGCGTCTTCGTCGACTATCGCCCCGGCTGCGGCATCCGCGTGAGTCCGCACGTGTACACCACCGACGAGGAGATCGCGCGCTTCTTCGCAGCGCTTGATCGTTTGAAGTGATCGTCGACCATCGGAACGTCGGGGCGGCGTTCCGGCGGCTCTCGCTGCCGATCGCGATCTCGATGGTCGGCGACCAGCTCCTCGGGATCGCGGATACGATCGCGATCGGCACGCTCGGCGCGGCCCAGCTCGCCGGCGCGACCGCCGCGACCAGCGCCGCCCTGGTCCTGATCTTCGCGCTCGCGGGCCTGTGGAACGGGATCGCGATCATCGCCGCCCAGCGCATCGGCGCCGCCGACATCTCCGGGTTCGCGCGCGCGGTACGGGCGGGCGGCGCGGTCGCGCTCGCGATCGGCCTGGTCTGCGCGCTGCTCAGCCTGCCGCTCGGCGGCGCCGCGATGCACGCCATGCTCGGCGGTCTCACCGGCGTCGGCGACGCGACCGCGTACTTCGTGCTGCGCTGCATCGCGCTGATCCCGATCGCGATCACCGGGACGGCCGTCTCCGCGCTCGGCGCGGCCGGGCACCGCAGGTTCGCGATCGCCGTGATGGCGCTCGTCAACCTCGTCCACATCCCGCTGCTGCTGATCCTCGGGCTCGGCTGGTTCACGCACCATCCCTACGGCATCGCCGGGGCGGGCGTCTCGTCGCTCATCTCCGAGTGCGCGGCCGCGATCGCCTCGATCGTCTATCTCGCGCGCCGGCCGGTCTACCGCGTCTTCGAACGGCTCGACGTCGACCTGCGGCTGGCGTGGCAGTGTCTCAAGCTCGGCGCGCCCGAGATCGTCTTCCTCACGCTGGTGGTCTTCCCCGACGTGGTCATCATCCGTCTGCTCGCGCCGCTGGGAGCTTTTGCGGTCGCAGGTTTCCGGGCGATGTCGGTCGTGAGCGATCTCACCTTCGTGGTACCGAGCCCGCTGCAGACCGGGGCGCAGACGGTGATCGGACAGCGCTTGGGGGCGCGCGACGTCGAGGGCGCGCGCTGGTTCTTCGTACGCGCGCGCCGGGTCGCGTTCGGCCTGGCGACGGCGATCGGCGCGCTCTTCGCGATCCTCGCGTGGCCGCTCTCGTGGCTGTTCACCCTCAACGCGACGGTCGCGTCGGTCGCGGCCGGACCGCTAGCGCTGCAGATGCTCACGCTGCCGATCAAAGGCTGGACGCAGGTCTCGATCGCGCCGATCCGGGCCGCCGGCGATACCCGGTTCTCGATGTTCGTCGGCATCCTCTCGAGCGCGCTGGTGCTCCCGATCGTCTGGTTCGGCATCGAATGGTGGCATCTCGGTCTGTATGCGGTCGCGATCGGCTGGATCGTCGCGTGGCTCGCGCGCCTGCTCATCACCGAACTGCGCCTGCGCGGCGACGACTGGGCGACCCGCGCGCCGCTGGCTTAGAGCGCCAACGTCGACCGCAGCTCGGCGTGGATCGCGCCGTTGGTCGCGAGGATCGTGCCGCCGTCCAGGGCCGGCGCACCGCCGTCGATGCGCGTGACCGTGCCGCCGGCCTCGCGCACCAGCAGCGTCCCGGCGGCGACGTCCCACGCGTGCAGATCCCATTCCCAGAACCCGTCGAAGCGCCCGCACGCGACGTAGGCCAGGTCGAGCGCGGCCGAACCGTCGCGCCGGACCGCCTGGGCGCGATTCGAGACGGCCCGGAAGTACGGCGCGTTCCGGTCGAAGTCGGCCGGGTGGAAGCCGGTGCAGGTCAGCGCGTCGCCGAGCGCGCCGATCGTGCTGACGCGCATCGGCGCGTCGTTGAGGCGAGCGCCGGCGCCGCGCTGTGCGACGAACGTCTCGCCGAGCGCGGGCGCGTGCACGACGCCCGCGACCAGTTCGCCCGCCCGTTCGTAGGCGATCGAGATGCAGAACATCGGATAGCCGTGCGCGAAGTTGGTCGTGCCGTCGATCGGGTCGATGACGAAGCGTTCGTCGGAACTGCCGCCGTGGTTGCCCGTCTCTTCGGTCAGCATCGTCGCATCCGGGAACTCTGCGCGCAAGCGCGTCAGGATCGCGGCCTCGCTCGCCCGGTCGGTGTCGGTCACGATATCCGCTCGGCGCGCCTTCTCGGCGATCTCCCGCGGCCGCCGCAGGCCTTCGAGTGCGATCCGGCCCGCGATCCGCGCGGCATCCAGCATCGCGGTCAAGGGGTCGGGATGGGAGCGTGCAACAGACATGGGATGTTGAACGTTATTCGGATCGTGGCGCTCGGCCTGTGGGTGGGCGCGCTCGCCGGCTTCGCCTTCTTCTTCGCGCCCATCGCCTTCGCGCACGTCGGACCGACCCAGGCCTTCGCCGATACGATCGCGAGCTGCGTGCTCGCTCTCGCGCGCTTCGGCTGGCTGCTCGGCGCGGTCGCCGTCGCGGCGACGTTACTGGACCGGACGATGTCCCGGCGCGCCGTCGTCTTCACCACGCTGGCGGTCGTGCTGGCGATCGGCTTGAGCATCGTCGAAGTGACGGCGATCGTCCCGCACATGCAGAGCACGCCGCTCGGCACGCCCGCGTATGCGGCCCTGCACGGGCAGAGCAGCCTGGTCTACGGACTCGGCCTGCTCTGCGCGCTCGCGGCCCTGGCGATCTCTAGTTGGCGACCAGCGTATAAGTGAGCGTCGCGATGTTCGCCGTGACCGACTCGGTGCCCATCGAGATCTTGAAGTTCTGGAGCACGTCGTAGGGGAGGGTGCGGGACGTGACGCTCGCGCCGTGCGCGACCTGGAGCGAGCCGGCCAGCGGGACGACCGCGTAGGCCGCCTGATCCACCACGATGCCCGCGCCTTGGGTCGAGTTCGCCCCGTCCACCGAGGTCTGGAGTTCGTTGGTCGGCGTGCCGGTGCTGTTCGCCGGATTGACGTTCGTGCTGACCGAAAGCGTCCAGTTGACGGTCGTCGCCGACGTGATGTAGACCGACGCGCGGACCGTGTCCAGGAACGCCGCGGTCGAGCTGCTGCCGACCGTCCCGAAGTCGGCGGTCGAACCCGAGAACGAGCAGCCCGGGCACGAGATCGACGGCGTCGATCCGCCCGGACCCGGGTTGGAGGGATTGACCACGACGTTGAGACCGATCGACAGCACGACCTTGATGCGTGAGTCGCCCAGCCACGTCTCGCCGGCCGTCGCGGCGCCGGCGTTGATGGTGGTCGGCCAGGCGTACTCGTCGTTCTGCGACTGCGGACCGATGGCCGAGAACGAGACGGTCATCGTCTGTCCGGCCGCGATGCTGCAGCCGACGCCGCCGATGTTGATCGAACCGTTCGCACCGGCCGCGGTCGCGTTGGTGTAGGAGGTGATCGAGCAGAGGGTCGCGCCGCCGCTGTAGCTCAAGGTCGGCGCGGCGGTGATCTTCCAGAAGTTCCCGCTCGAATCGGTCGCGTTCACGCTGTTGACGTCGAGTCCGGGCACCGTGATCGCCGCCGTCGTGATCGCGGTCGCCTGCGACGTGTTCTTGATGGTGTACTTGTACGAGTTGCCGAAGGTGGGGCTGGAGTTGCCGCCGATCGTCGGGACCGTATTCGTCGCGACCGCGGGCGGCGCTCCGTAGGTGCCGGCGTTGGAGAACCCGGCCGAGGCCGAGACGGTCGTCACGGGCAGGGTGAAGTTCTTCGAAGCCGACCAGGCGTTGCCGTCGGCACCGTGCGCCCACATCGTGAACGTGTAGTTGCCGGCCGTATTGAGGTTCTGCAGGTTGAGCAGGCCGCTGAACGACGAGCCGGGGCTGAGCGAGTTGCTCTCCTGCGCGTTGGTGCACTGCGGGACGGCGGTCGCGACCGCCGTCAGCGGCACGGTCGCCGGCGGGGTCGCTCCGGCCACGAACTGGCCGGCGCAGACGCCGAAATAGAAGTCGGTGAAGGAGCCGTTGGCGCGCGTCCCGAGATAGCTCCAGCCCGTCGTCGAGGTCGTCGGATTGCCCGAGAGCGAGAGCGTGTTGGGCATCTCGATCACGATCTCGTCGACGTAGTCCGGGAAGGGATCCGCCGACATCGACGTGTTCTGGACGGTGACGGTCTCGGCGGAGATGCCGCCCGTGCCGGCCGAGCCCGGCGAGAACGATGCCGACATGTACGAACTGTCGAGCGAATACGCCGCCTCCGCGAGCGTGTCGACCACCAGCGACGGGCTGCTCACCGGCACGTTCGCCGTACCGTCCGCCGGGATGGCGAACGAGAACGGCGCCTGCGAGAGCACGATCCAGTCCGTGTAGGGATAGCTGGTCGGGGTGGTGTTCTCGTCGATCCCGATCGTCTCGCTGGCGCCGGCGGCGATCTTATGGCCCGACCTGCCGGTCAGGCAGAGATAGGCGTTGCTCAGGCCGTTGCAGCCGACCGAGAGCGACCAATTCGCGCTGCTGGTCGAGTCGACCCCGACGTTCTGCAAGGTGTAGTTCGAGGCGAACGGGCCGGGCTGCGCGAGCGCGATCTGCGTGATCGTGGCCGTCGTGGACGTGTTGTGGATCGTCAGCCCGATGATGTTCGAATACGCACTGGTCACGACGTACGGCGAGTTGGTGTGATAGAGCGCCTGACCGAACCGCGACGGATAGAGATGGAGGGTCGGCAGGCCGGCGGTGAAGCGCCCGGACGGCGTGATCGCGCCGATCAGCGAGAGGTGCGCGGTTCCCGAGATCGCGGCCGAGCCGTTGTTGAAGTAGACCGGGTTCCACGCCTCGGGCGCGTCGATGCGCGACCACTGGACGCCGTCGAGCGGCAGCTCCGAGGTCGAACCGGTGCAGGCGGTGCACGTGTAGCCGGTCGCGCCGTAGAACGTCACTCCCGGGATGTTGATGTACGCGCCGCTCGCGAGCGAACCGCCGGCGCTGGCCGGCAGCGCGACGACATAGCACTCCGAGGTCGTATTGGCGGTGACGTCGCTGCAGTAATCGCGCACGGTCCACAGCACGCCCGCCGAATCCGTCACACTGGTGCTGCAGCCGCCGGCCGACCGCGCGCATTGCGCGAGGGTGAATCCGCTCAACGCCATCTCGACGCCGTTGCCCTGACCGGCGGTCGCCGCGAAATCGTTGCCGGTCGTGAAGGCGATGCCGGCGAACGGATCGCCGTTGGACGCGCCGTAGTTCGAATCGCTGCTGTTGAGCAGTTTAAGCGTCGAGACGGTGCTGCCGCCGGCCGGGACTTGGAGCGCGCTCAGATCCGACGACGTATGGAAGAACGTCGACGAATTGTAGCCCAGCAGGAGGAAGGCCTGCGAGGCGAAGATCGCCTTGGTGGTCGTATTGTAGAGCGCCGCGCTGAACTGGCGGGCCGGATAGTCGCCCGGCGACTGGACGCCCGACGCCCCGAACGCGAAGGTGTGGCTCGAGATGCCGCTGATCCCGGCCGCCGCCGCGCCGGTCGTGTGACCGATCGGATCGTTGAACGACCACTCGTAGTTGCCGGCCGGAATGGCCGCCGCGCCGAC
>JANWKW010000075.1 GCA_025451135.1 Vulcanimicrobiia bacterium
TAGTTCATCCGGTTGGCGATGACTTCGATCACGTCGCCGCGCGCCAGGTCGACGCGCAGGCGCTCGCGCGCCAGCTCGCCTTCGACCGCCTCCTGGCCGGCCAGCACGTTTTCCTCGCGGTGCTCCTTGCGGAACCACTGCTTGATCTTGTGCTTGGCGCTGGACATCTTGACGATCGAGAGCCAGTCGAGCGACGGACGCCCGCTCGACTTGTTGACCAGGATCTCGCAGATGTCGCCGTTCGAGAGGGTCGAGTCGAGCGGCACGATGCGGCCGTTGACCTTGGCGCCGACGCAGTGGTTGCCGACGTCGGTGTGCACGGCGAACGCGAAGTCCAGCGGCGTGCCGCCGGCCGGCATGTTGTAGACGTCGCCGCGCGGCGAGAACACGAACACCTGGCTGTCGAACAGATCGAGCTTGAGGTTCTCCATGAACACGCGCGAGTCGCGCATGTCCTTCTGCCATTCGAGCAGGGCGCGCAGCCAGGAGAGCTTGTTCTCGAACTGGTCGGCCTTGCCGCCTTCCTTGTAGCGCCAGTGGGCCGCGATGCCGTACTCGCTGGTGCGATGCATCTCCCAGGTGCGGATCTGCACCTCGAGCGGGTCGCCGTGTGGACCGACGACGGTCGTGTGCAGCGACTGGTACATGTTCGGCTTGGGCATCGCGATGTAGTCTTTGAAGCGCCCCGGCAGCGGCGTCCAGAGCGCGTGCACGGCGCCGAGCGCGGCGTAGCAATCCTTGACCGAGTCCACGATGATCCTGATCGCGGTCAGATCGTAGATGGTCGAGAAGTCGCGGCCCTTCTTGAGCTTGGCGTAGATCGAATAGAAGTGCTTCGGCCGCCCTTGGATCTCGGCGTCGACCTTGAGGCTCGCGAACTCCGTGCGCAGCGAGTCGATCACGGTCTCGACGTCGGCCTCGCGATCGGCGCGGGTCTTGTTGACGCGCTCGACGATCTCGCGATAGCGCTCCGGATCGAGATATCGCAGGCACAGGTCCTCGATATCCCACTTGATCTTCCAGATCCCCAGGCGGTGCGCGATCGGCGCGTAGATGTCGAGCGTCTCGCGCGCGATGGCCTGCTGCTTCGCGGGCGAGAGCGACGAGAGGGTCCGCATGTTGTGCAGGCGGTCGGCCAGCTTGATGATGATGACGCGGATGTCCTTGGCCATCGCCATGAACATCTTGCGGAGGTTCTCGACCTGCGCGTCTTCCTTCGACTGGTACGGGATGCGGGTCAGCTTGGTGACGCCGTCGACCAGGCTCGCGATCTCCTCGCCGAACTGGGAAGCGACCTCTTCGCTCGTGATGGTGGTGTCTTCGACCACGTCGTGCAGCAGCGCGGCGGCGACCGTCTGGCGGTCCATCTCGAGGTCGGCCAGGATGGCGGCGACCGCCAGCGGATGCTCGATGTAGGACTCGCCCGAAGCGCGGCGCTGGCCGTCGTGGGCGGCCTGGGCCACTTCGTAGACCCGCGTAAGCCACGACCCGTCGAGCGACGGGTCGTAGGACTGTACTTTGGCGACGAGGTCCGCGACGGTCATAGAGGTAGCTTCTATTCTGCCACACCCGGGCAAGAATACCTAACGAAGCGGTCTAGAAGTCGGTCAGGTTGTCGCGGAAGATGATGCCGGCGATCTTGCCGTCGGGCTGGATCGAGAACTGGATGAGGACCGTCCCGCGCGAGCAATGCGCCCGGTAGACGTAGGTCTTCGTCCCGGGAGGAACGCCGGCGGCGGCCCGGTAGCCGAGCCATTCCATGCTCTGCAGGGAGCCGAGCTGGCTGAGGGCGGCCGAGGTATGGGTGACGGCATCCGCGTCGGCTAGCCCGTTGAGCTCGTCGGTGTAGCGGCTCCGGTCGAGCGTCCCGAGCTGCCACGCCACGAACTGCTGGCGCGCCACCTTGGTCGCGGCCGGCTCCTCGGGCGGGAGCGGGGTCGGCGCCGGGGTCGGCGTGGCGTGGCCGCGGGCCTGGGCCGGCCGAGGGGCGACGGCCGAGAAGGCGACCGCGGAGACCGCGACGGCCAACATGAGGGCGACGAAGAAGCGCATCTGTCTACGAACGCTTAGTACGAGATGAACGTTTCGACGGCGACCCCTTGGAGCGCGTCGCGCCCCTTGAGGGCTTCGAGTTCGATCAGAAACGCGAACGCTTCGACCTGCGCGCCGAGCCGCTCGAGCAGACGCCTGGTCGCCGCCGCGGTTCCGCCGGTCGCGAGCAAGTCGTCGACCACCAGCACCTTGTCGCCGTTGCCCAGCGCGTCGGCGTGGATCTCGAGCGAGTTGGTGCCGTACTCCAACGCGTACGACTCAGAAAGCTTGCTGTACGGCAGTTTTCCGGGCTTGCGCACCGGCACGAAGCCGGCGCCGATCGCGTAGGCGAGCGGCGCGCCCAGCATGTAGCCGCGCGCTTCGATGCCGACGACGTAGTCGATACCCCGACCCTTGAAACGGTCGACGAACAGGTCGATCGCCTCCTTGAAACCTTGCTTATCCTTCAGTAACGGGGTAATGTCACGGAAAAGGATCCCGGGGATCGGAAAATCCGGGATAGCACGAATAAGTGTTTCGATAGCCACGGGCCGGGGATTCCGTGGGAACGGTCGACTCGCCTGTTCGGCTGGTCCGATAGTGGGAAAGGAACCACCATGAAACAGAGACTGCTCGCCGCAGCCCTCGCCCTGTCCATGACGGGTGGGATGGTCGCCCCGGCCTTGGCCGATGGAGCAGCCACCACGCGGAACATCATCCTGCTCGGCGCGGCCGCCGGGGTGCTGGTCACCAATTACAACCATAAGGTCCGCGCGAAGCGGGCCGAACAGCAAGAGACGACCCGCCGGCAGACGGCGTACCGCACCTGGTTCTACCAGAAGTACAACTACTACCCGACGTACGATCAGTTCAAGAAATGGTACTACCAAACGTACGGTGTCGATCCCGGATAGCACCCCCATCCGCCGCGTAAGGGCCGAGGCATCCGCACCCGGATGGCTCGGCCTTTTCTTCGGCGAGACCGACGACCGACGCCGCCTGACGGTGGCGTTCGCGTTCGCCATCGCGCTCGTCGCGATCGGCGCGCAGATCTTCATCGCGCTCTTCGATCGCGCGCCTCAACCCGAGGAGACGGTCGCCAAAGCGCTGGTCGTGACGATCTCCGCGAAACCCACGCCGAAGCCGACCCCGAAACCGACGCCCAAGCCGACCCCGACCGTCCGGCCCCGCATCCTCGCGCAGATCGTCGATCCCGGGAAGTCGGCCGCCAAAGAGATCGTGAAGAAGCCGGCCGCCAATCGCCCGAAGGTCGTCAGCAAGTACCATCTCAAGCCGGTCGCGGCCGTACCGGTCGGCGGTCAGGGCGCGGGCGCCGGGAGCAAAGGCACCGTCGGCAGCCTCGGCAACGGCGGTCACGGCACCGGCGCGAGCAATGCGGGCAACGGAAGCGGCGGCGCCTGCGGCGTCATCGATTTCGCCGACCCGAACGCCGCGAGCTACGACGCGACCAGCGGACTCTACATCTACGACGGCATCGAGATGACCGTGCACTATGCCGACGGGCACGCCGAGACCGTGACGCTCGACTACCCGTGGCACTATCGCAACCCCGCGATGGACCCGTTCAAGCATGCCGACGCGCCGATCCTCTTCCAGTTCCCGCCGAAGCCGATGCGCGCCGGCGAGCCGCCGCTCGTGCAGTACGTGATGCAGCACGAAGACGCGATGGGCGACATCACGCTCTCGGCCTGCCCGAACACGCAGCCGCTCTAGCGGCCGGCATCGCCCGACGCACCAGGCGACGCCCGCCGGCCCGGCTAAGCAGGCCGCATGAGCGTCACGTTCGCAAGCGACAACAACGCACCGATCGCGCCCGCCGTGCTGCGCGCGATCTCCGCCGCCAACGTAGGCGACGCGGTCGGCTACGGGCACGATCCGGACACCGAACGCGCGACCGCGCGCTTCCGCGAGATCTTCGGCGCGGATACCGGCGTCTATCTCGCGTTCAACGGCACCGGCGCGAACGTGATGATCTTCGGCGCGACGCTGCGCTCGTTCGAGGCGGTCCTGGCGCCCGCGACCGCGCATCTCAACACCGACGAATGCGGCGCGCTCGAACGCATCACCGGCTGCAAGATCCTGCCGGTCGCGACCGGCGCGGACGGCAAGCTGACGCCCGCGCTGCTGCAGCCGTATCTCGGGCACGGCGGCGACGCCCATCACGTGACCCCGCGCGCCGTCTCGATCTCGCAGGCGACCGAGTTCGGAACCGTCTACACGCTCGACGAACTGCGCGCGCTCTGCGAGGTCGCGCACGCGCACGGCCTGTTCGTGCACGTCGACGGCGCCCGCATCGCCAACGCCGCCGTCGCGCTGGGCGCGGGCCTGCGCGAGTCGACCCGCGACTGCGGCGTCGACGTGCTCACCTTCGGCGGCACCAAGAACGGGCTGATGGGCGGCGAGGCGGTGCTCTTCTTCGACGAAGCCCTGCACGGCGGCGCGGCCGAACACGCCCGCAAGCAGACCACCCAGCTGGCCTCGAAGATGCGCTTCATCGCCGCCCAGTTCGAAGCGCTGCTGACGGGCGATCTGTGGCGCTCCAACGCCGCGCATGCCAACGCGATGACCGCACGGCTGGCCGAGCGCGTGGCCGCGATCCCCGGCATCGAGATCACCCGCGCGGTCGAGACCAACGCGATCTTCGCGAGCCTCGCGCCGGCCGCGATCGCACGCGCGCAGGCCGAGTACTTCTTCTACACCTTCGATCGCTCGCGGCCCGAAGTGCGCTGGATGACCTCCTTCGCGACCCGCGAGCAGGACGTCGACGCCTTTGCCGACGCCCTCGAACGGGCCGTCTCTAGGTAGTCTGGCGCCCGGCGGCTAAGTGGGCCCGGGTAATGAAGCTTCGCCTCGTCTCAACGGCGCTCGCCTTGATGCTGGCCTTGGCCGGCATAGCTCCGGCCCGCGCGGCCGACCCGGTCCTCATGACGGTCCACAGCGCCGCGTCCGGGGACGGAAGCGTCCGTATCACGCTGACGTTCGACGGCCCGGCGCCGATGACGCGGATCGTGCACAGCCCCGGCAACATGGTGCACGTCGTCTTCCTAGGCGCGCACGTGCAGCCGAACGGCCATCCGGTCGTCCCGCCGGGCGGTGAGGTGCGAGGCGGCACGTTCAACGACTTCGCCGGCATCGGCTTCCGCCTCGACGTCGCGCTCAAGCAGAAGGTCGACGTACGCACCGAGACGCTGCCCGGCGCGCGCACGATCGTCGTGCACATCGCGGCCGTCCATTCGGATGCCGAGGCGAAGGTCCCCGAACCGTCGCCGACGGCCCCGACGCAGACCGTCGTCGTCCCGCTCTCGTACGCCGACGTCGGTGAGGTCGCCGGGATCCTGGTCAAGGAATCGCCGGTCACGTCCCTGGACGGATTCAATCCGCAATCGCCGTTCGCGGCACCGACGCCCAATCCGAACGGCGGCAGCAGCAGCTTCGCGAACCCGAAGACGCCCACATACGTCACCTTGCCGACCGCGAACATCATGACGAAGGACGTGCCGGGCGGCAAGAAGCTCGACGAGCACGTCGCGGTCGACCGCCGCTTGAACGCGATCGTCCTGACCGGGACGCCCGACGAACTCGCGGCGTATCGCCGCATCATCGCGCTGGTCGACGTGCCCGAGCCGAGCATCCTGATCGAGTCCGAGATCGTCGAGCTGACGGAGACCGGCGCCAGCAGCCTCGGCCTGGACTTCTCGCCGGGCGGCGCGCCGCTCGCGAGCGCCTCGTCGACGCTGGTCTCCGGTAGTAGGGCGGCTTCGACGATCGCCTTGCAGGTCAAGCTCAATGCGCTCGCAGAGAAGGGCGCGGCCAAGATCCTGGCGCGCCCGCGCATCCTCACGCTCAACGGACGCACGGCCGCGATCCTGAGCGGCGAAGCGGTTCCGATCGTCAACACCTTGCTCGTGCCGAGCGGCGCCGGGACGATCATCGAGAATCAGGTGCAGTACATCAACGTCGGCGTGAGCCTGCAGATCCTTCCGCGCGTCTCGCAGGACGGACACGTGACGGCGCAGGTCTTCTCGGAGGTCTCGAGCATCATCGACTACGTCGGCAGCGCGCCGCGCATCGCGGTGCGGCAAGGGCTCACGTCGGGCATCGTGGCGGACGGCGAATCGCTGCTGGTCGGCGGACTGATGCAGCAGACCGAGATCACCAGCCTCGCGAAGGTCCCGGGGTTGGGCGACATCCCGCTGCTCGGCGTGCTCTTCAAGAACTCGCAGAACAGCGCCCAGACCACCAATCTCTACCTGGTCATCACGCCGCACATCCTGACGACCCGCACGATGCCGCCGGCACCGGTCATCCCGGCGTCGCCGTAGCGGCGCTCGTCACCGCCTGGTTGAGACGCAGTTCGATGGTCGCGCCGGCGGGAACGACGATGTCGGTCTTGATCGCTTGCGAGGCGGCGTAACCGCCGAGCGCGCCCAGCATCGCGTGGCCCTTGCCCACGTGTTTGCCCACCATCGCGCCGCCGATCATCATGCCGATCGTGCGCAGGTGATGGCTCTTGGGATCGAACTCGCGCTGCGAGACGATCGCCGCGTCGACCGGCTCTTTGGTGCCGTCGGCCAGCCGGATGTCGTCGAAGACCAGCGTCATGTTCGGCTTGCGCAACGGCGCCGCCGAGACCACGCCGACCACGTGTCCGTCGATGGTCGCGCCGGCCAGCGGACCGCCCTTGGTCTCGGTCAGCGCGAACGTGTCGCCGTCCTTGCTCGTCCTCGCCCCGAGCCCGTTGGAGAGCTTTCCGAAGAACGGCGCGCCGGCCGGCGCGACGACCGCACCCGGCGGCACGGTCGCGCTGCCGACGGCGTTCTGCACCGTGATGTTGCCGGCACTATGCCCGCACGCGGTCAGAAGAACGGCCGCGGCGGCGGCGATACAAAGACGATTTTTCATGCCGGGGCTTTCGGTCGGCGCGCCGAAGGCGCCTCTCATGGCGAAGACTCTCGATAGACGGGTTGAGTTCACGGTACGCGGCGTCGTCATCGGCGCCCTCATCACCCTCGCGTTCACCGCAGCCAACGTCTTCCTCGGATTGAAGATCGGCCTCACGTTCGCGTCGTCGATCCCGGCCGCGGTCATCTCGATGGCCGTGCTGCGCTGGTTCCGCGGCTCGACGATCTACGAGAACAACATCGTGCAGACCATCGCGTCGGCGGCCGGCACGCTGTCGTCCGTGATCTTCGTCTTGCCTGGACTCGTCATGATCGGCTGGTGGACGGGGTTCCCGTACTGGGAATCGTTCGCCGTCTGCGCGATCGGCGGCATCCTCGGCGTCATGTACACCATCCCGCTTCGTCGCGCGCTGGTCACCGACTCGGATCTTCCGTATCCCGAAGGCGTGGCCGCCGCCGAAGTCCTTATCGTCGGATCGAGAGACTCCGCCGCGGCCGGCGACCGCCTCGGCCTGCTGACCGTCGTCGTCGGTTCCGTCGTCTCCGCCGGGTTCGCCGCGCTCAACGCGATGGGACTGGTCGTCAACGAAGTCGACCGGATGTATTTCAAGATCGGGAATGGCGCCACCGGGATCAGCATCGGACTCTCGTTCGCGCTGCTCGGCGCCGGCCACCTGATCGGGCTCGCCGTCGGCGTGGCGATCTTCGCCGGCCTGTTCTTGAGCTGGGGCGTCCTCGTCCCGTTGCTGACCTCGCTGCATCCGGTCGCCGGGGACGTCGCGACCGTGGCCAACGACGTCTGGCGGCATCAGGTCCGGTTCATCGGCGCGGGGACGATCGGCATCGCCGCGATCTGGACGATCGTCAAGCTAGCGGTGCCGGTCTGGCGCGGGCTGCTCTCGTCGATCGAGTCCTCGCGCAAACGCGCGCACGGCGGCGACCTCGATCTTCCGATCGCCGAACGCGATATCCCGATCGGCACCGTCGCGCTGATCTGCGCCGCCTGCATCGTCCCGCTCGCGATCCTGCTCGCGGCCTTCCTCATCGGCGGTCCGCTCAACGCCTACATCGTGCCGATCGTGATCCTCGCGATCCTCTACGTCGTGATCGTCGGATTCATCGTCGCCGCGGTGTGCGGCTATATGGCGGGCCTCATCGGTTCCTCGAACAGCCCGGTCTCCGGCCTCGGGATCCTCGCCATCCTCGGCATCTCGCTCGCGCTCTGGGGGCTGGCCCACAATTCGCCGGCGGCGGCCCAACAGGCCGCGATCGCGTTCGCGCTGTTCGTCACCGCCGTGGTCCTGTGCGTGGCGACGATCGCGAACGACAACCTGCAGGACCTCAAGACGGGCCAGTTGATCGGCGCGAATCCGGCGCGGCAGCAAGTCGCCTTGATCGTCGGCACGCTGGTCGGCGCCGCCGTCATCCCGCCGATCCTCGACAACCTCAATCGCGCGTATGGGTTCGCGGGATCGCCGATGCACGGACTGGCCGGCACGACGCCGCTCGGCGCGCCGCAGGCGACGCTGCTCTCGACGCTTGCCAAAGGCGTCATCGGCGGCGTCGTGCCGTGGGATCTGATCGGCTACGGAGCGCTTCTCGGCCTGGCGGTCATCGCGATCGACGAGTTCCTCGTCCGCAGCAGCGGCGGCAAGCGGAAGTTCCCGCCGCTGGCCGTCGGTCTGGGCATCTACCTGCCCGCGAGCGCGACGCTCCTCGCATCGGTCGGCGCGATCGCCGGCTACTTCTACAATCGCTGGGCCGACGGGTCGACGAATCCCGACGGTGCGAAACGGTTGGGCGTCCTGCTCGCGTCGGGCCTGATCGTGGGCGAAGGTCTCTTCGGCGTGCTGATCTCGGGCGTCATCATCAAGACCGGGAGCGCGACGCCGTTCGCGGTCGTCGGCGATTCGTTCGCGCCGGCCGCATTCGTCCTCGGTACGCTCGGGTTCGCCGCGCTCGCCGTCGCGATGTATCGCTGGATCGCAACGAAGTCGCAAGAAGCGTAGTCTAAGCGGTCGATGACCGCACAACGCGAGAAGCTCTTCGTCTGGCTGGCGTACGCCGGCATGTGCCTGATCTGGGGCACCACCTGGCTCGCCATCAAGGTCGGGCTGCACGCGCTCGCGCCGCTGACCGGCGTCGGCCTGCGCTTCCTGATCGCCGGCGCGTTCCTTTACGGACTGGCGGCGATCCGCGGCGAGCTGCGTCCGTGGCGCGAGGTGCCCTGGAAGCTCGTGCTGGTGCTCGCGGCTTTGCTCTTCGGCTTGAATTACATCCTCACGTACACGGCCGAGGTCAAGCTCGATTCGGGCCTGGTCGCGGTGCTGTTCAGGACGCTGCCGTTCTTCGCGTTCGCGTTCGCGCACGCCATGCTCGGAGAGCGGATCACGCCCCGCATCTGGATCGGCTCGCTGCTCGCGTTCGGCGGCGTGGTCGTCATCTCGCTGGTCGGCGAGGTCCGCGGTTCGCCCCTGTTCGCGCTGGCCGCGATCGGCGCGGCCGCCAGTTCCGCGTTCGCCAACGTCTACGCCAAGCGCCACTCCGGCCATCGCCCGTTGCTGACCTTGCCGCCGGCGATGGTGCTCGCCGGGGCGGCCGTGCTCGCGATCGGCCTGGTCGCCGAGCGCACCGACTGGGCGGTCGCGCTCTCGGGCTCGTCGCTCCTCGCGCTGCTCTACCTTTCGATCTTCGGGAGCGGCATCGCGTTCTTCCTGATGATGTGGGTGCTGCAGCGCCTGCCCGTCTCGATCGTCGGGCTCTCGTCGCTGGTCTTCCCGGTGATCGCGATCGTGGTCGGCAGCCTGTTCGGCGGCGAGCACTTCAGCTGGCGCGAGTTGTTCGGTTCCGGCCTGGTCGTGATCGGGCTGTGGCTCGCGCTACGCACGCCGCCGCCCGAAGGGGCGCCCGAAGCCGCGATCCCCTAGCGGATCTCGAACGGGACGTCTTCCTCCGTCTCGGCACCCGCGCTATTGCGGACGATCACGCGCAGCGCGTATTTCCGCACGAATACCGACGGGACGTCGAGCAGATCGACCGAGAACGCGAACCGGCCGAACTGCGTCCGCGGGACGTCGATCGAGAACAGGTTGGTGCGGACCTCGACGCTGGCGACGTTCGTGCTCGTGACGAACTGCCCGGCCCAGGTCTGGCCGCGACGCGCGACCAGCGACGAGAAATTCGCCGCAAGCAGTTCCGGCGTCGCGTCGCCTGCGCGCACCGCCGGCATCGCAGATGGAGCCGCCGCGCCGCGGGTCACGTTGGCGGGCTGCCGGGGCGGCTGCGACGCGCAGCCCGCGGCGACGACCGCGACGAGACCGAGGACGACGGATCGCACGCGCATGCGGGTGAGGTCGGCGCAACGACTCCGTCTTTCCTGCTCCCCTTGAAGGTCACGCTCCGGTTCGAGCCAAAGGCGAGCGCCATGCGATCCGCCGCGCCACGCAGTCTCTACCTCGACTACGCCGTCGGCATCTGCAGCGTCTGGATCGCGGGCGGGTTCTTCTTGGACGCGTGGGCGCACGGCCACGTGCCGATCGAGAGCTTCTTCACGCCGTACCACGCCTTGTTCTACACCGGCATGCTCGCGATGACCGTCGTGTTCGCCGCGTTCGTGGCCCGCAACCGCGCGCGCGGCTGCGGATGGCGCGAGAGCCTGCCGCCCGGATACCGGCTCGCGGTGCTCGGGATCCCGATCTTCTTCGCCGCCGGCGTCGGCGACATGCTGTGGCACTTCTTCCTGGGCGTCGAAGAAGGCGTCGACGCGCTGCTCAGCCCGACCCACCAGCTCCTCGGCTTCGGCCTGTTCGTGCTCTCCGCCGGCCCGATCCGGTCGGTGCTCTTCGACCGCGCGAATTCGACGACGTTCGCGAAGCAGTTCCCGCTGGTGCTGGCCTTGGCGTCGTGGCTGATCCTGGTGCATTTCGGGACCGCCTATGCGTTCGATCCGGGGGCCGGCCGCACGAACGCGCCGCCCTCGACCGCGACCTTCTCGCCCGATTACATGACGTCGATCGCGATCGGCTATTATAAGATCGCGTCCGGCGTGTTGACGATGATCCTGCAGGCCTTGATCGTGGCGGCGTTCGCGCTTTGGTCGGCTTCGCGCATCTCGCTGCGGCCCGGGTCCTACACGCTGCTCTATCTGATCGGCACCATCCCGGCCGCCGCGGCCTTCACCAATGCCACCCCGCTGCTGGCCGTCACCGGCCTGGCGGCGCTGGCGACCGGCGTCGTCGCCGACCTGCTGGTCGCGCGGTTCGATCCCCAGCCCGAGAACGCGCGCGCCTACCGCATCTTCGCGGTGGCCGTGCCGATGACGTACGCCGCCGTCTATCTGCTCGCCGTCCTCGCGGCCGACCGTCTGTGGTGGGATTGGAACGTCGCGCTCGGCGCGTGGATGTGGACCGGCGTGGTCGGATTCGCGTTGAGCCTGATCGGCACGGCCCGGCGCGAGCCCGCGTGATCGAGCGCATCGGGATCGCCCGCATCGTCGCGGTCGCGACCTTCCTCGCGCACCTCGCGACGCTCTCGCGCTACGGCTACTTCCGCGACGAGTTGTACTTCATCGCGTGCGCCCGCCACCTGGCCTGGGGCTACGTCGACCAGCCGCCGCTGGTCGCGTTCGCGGCTTGGCTCGCGACGCCGTTCGCGTTCGACCTGATCGCGATCCGGATCTTGCCGGCGCTCGCATCGGCGCTGGCCGCCGGCCTGGCGGTCGTCGTCGCGCGCGAACTCGGGGGCGGACGCTTCGCCCAGTGGCTGGCCGGCGTCGCGGTCGCGCTGCTGCCGGCGTTTCTCTTGCTCGGCAACACGCTCACGACGACCTCGTTCGAATCGCTTTCGTGGCTGCTCGCGATCTGGTGCACCATCCGGATCGTCCGCGGCGGACCCGTCTGGTGGTGGGCGCTCCTGGGCGTCGCGTTCGCGTTCGGCCTGTACGGCAAATACTCGATCGCACTGCTCGCCATCGCGCTACCCCTGGGTCTGCTGGCGACGCGCGAGCGACGCGCACTCGCGACGCCGTGGCTCTTGGCCGCGATCGCCGTCGCGCTCGCGCTGACCGCGCCGAACCTTCTCTGGCAGGCCTCGCACGGCTGGCCGATGGTCGCGGTCCTGCACGGCGATGCGGCCGGACGGCACGCCTTCAACACCGGTGTCGCGCTGGAGTATCGCGATCTCTGGACCAACGCCGTCGCGTTCGCGCTCGAACAAGTGCTGTACACCGATCCGCTCGCCGTGCCGGTCTGGATCGCCGGTCTGGCCGCGCCGTTCTTCATGCCGAAACTGCGCGAGCTGCGATTCCTGACGATCGCGTATCTGGCGCTGTTCGCGATCGCGGTAGTGCTGGCGGCGAAGGGCTACTACATCATCGGCGTCTACGGCGGGCTGCTGGCGGTCGGAGCGGTCGCGGTCGAATCGGCCGCCGGCTGGCTGCGCGCGACCGCGTTCGTCGCGCTCGCGGCGGTCGGCGCGATCGTCGCGCCGATCTCGCTGCCGGTCCTGCCGATCGCGCAGTACGTAGCGTATTCGAACGCGCTGCATATGGCCGGCACGCCGCCCCGCCTGACCCAGCCGGTGTATGCCGAGATGTTCGGCTGGGAGCGGCTGGCGCGGACCGTCGCCGGCGTCTATCGCTCGCTGCCCCCCTCGCGACGCGCGCGCGCGACCGTCTACGCCGACACCTATGCGGACGCCGGAGCGATCGACCTGTTCGGACCGCGCTACGGTCTCCCGGGCGCGATCTCCGGCCAGAACAGCTACTGGCTCTGGGGCACGCGCGGGAACGACGGCTCGACGCTGATCGCGATCGGCGCGACCCGCATCGCGATCCTGCAGCGCTACTACGGCTCGTGCGCGCTCGCGACGACCTCGAACGAACCGCTCAAGTGGGTCGTCGAAGGCCCCGATCCGATCTACGTGTGCACGCATCCGCGCGCGTCGCTCGACGCGATCTGGCCGGACCTGCGCTGGTACGGCGCCTAAGGCCGGCTACGGCGGCTAGCGGCTGCCGATCTCGATCAGACAGTTCGCGTGGATCGTGAACGACGCGCCCGGATGGCGCGACGGTACGACGATCGTCTTGGATTGGGTGCGTCCGCAGCCGGCGATCTCGAAGGTCAGCTTTCCCGGCACGTTGTCGTAATCGAAGATCAGCGTCTTGCCCAGCGGCACGAACCCGGTCTGGGTCACGCCGTCGGCGACGAACTTCGCGTTCACCGGCGCGCCGCGCGCATAGACGGCGATCGTGTAGACCGGAGGCGGCGTCGCCGCGATGCCGGCGACGAGCGCCAGGGTCGCGCAGGCCCGTCCGATAGCGTTCATGGTCGTCCTCCCACCCGCGACGTTCTGCGAGCGGGGCATCGCCTACTCCCTCGCCGAACGGGATGCGCGTGCGAAAACCGGCGTTGGCCTTCCAAATCCTGATCGGGCTCGTCCTCGGCATCCTGGTCGGGTGGATCTTCTACGGCGATCCCGCGGTCGCGACGTACCTGCAGCCGGTCGGCGACATCTTCATCCGGCTGATCAAGATGATCGTCGTGCCGATCGTCCTCTCGACCCTGATCGTCGGCGTCGCCAATGCGGGCGACGTGAAGAAGGTCGGGCGGCTGGGCGTCAAGACCCTCCTCTACTTCGAGATCGTCACCACGCTCGCGATCCTGTTCGGCGTCTTGGTCGCCAATCTGACCCAGCCCGGTGCCGGCGTCGACGTGCATCGCCTGGCGCATGCCGATATCTCGAGCTACGTCGCGACCACCCACGCGGCGTCGTCGCACTCGTTCGTGGAGACGCTCGTCGACGTCGTGCCGACCAACGTCTTCGCCGCGATCGCGAACGGCGACATGCTCGCGGTCATCTTCTTCTCGGTCTTCTTCGGGCTGGCGCTGGCGGCCATCGGCCCCCGGGCCAAGCCGGTGATCGACGTCTTCGCCGCGATCTCGACCGCGATGTTCTGGGTGACGAACCAGATCATGAAGTTCGCGCCGTTCGGCGTGTTCGCGCTGATCGGCGTGACCGTCAGCAA
>JANWKW010000076.1 GCA_025451135.1 Vulcanimicrobiia bacterium
CCACCGCGCCGATCTCGATCGCCGACAGCGAGCTCGCGCGCGCGCGCAGCGAACCGGCCGGTTCGCCCGTCCCGTCGTCGCTTCCGCCGATCGTCACGTCCGCGCCCATCCGCTGCAGCGCGCGCGCGAAGCCCAGCCGGCTCGGATTGATCGAGACGTCGCGGACCGTCACGTCGCTCCCGGGCGCGAGCGCCGCTCCCGCGATCCAGAAGGCCGCCGACGACGGATCGCCCGGCACCCGCACGAACGCCCCGCGCAGCCGCTGCTCGCCGGGGATCAGGATGTCGGCGCCGTCGCGTTCGACCGCCCCGCCGAAGAGCGGCAGCATCCGTTCGGTATGATCCCGCGACGCCAGCGCCCCGCGCAGCCGGGTCGTCCCGCGCGCGTGCAGCGCCGCGAAGATCAGGGCCGTCTTCACCTGCGCGCTCGCCACGTCCACGTCGCACGTCGCCGCCCGCAGCGCCGCACCGGTCACCGCGATCGGCGCGAAGCCGCCCTCGGCCAACGCGATCCGCGCGCCCAGCGACGCCAGCGGTTCGGCCACGCGCCGCATCGGGCGCTTCCGCAGCGACGTATCGCCGCTCAAGACCGCCGTGCCGTCCATCCCCGCCAGGATGCCGGTCATCAAGCGGATCGTCGTGCCGGAGTTCCCGCAATCCAAGATCGCGCCGCGCGCGTCGAACGCCGCCAGGCCGCGTCCCTGCACCAGCGCCGCTTCGCCGTTGCGCGAGATCGCCAGGCCCAGATCGCCGAGCACCCGGATCGTCGACGCGACGTCCTCGCCGCGCGAGAGTCCCGTGATGCGCGTCCACCCGTGCGCGATCGCTCCCAACATCAGGGCCCGATGTGCGATCGACTTGTCTCCGGGCACGCGCACCTCGCCGCGCAAGCGCGGATTTCCGTCGATCCGAACGATCACGCGCCCGTTCTCGCGTGCATACGCTCGGTCGGGATGGCATCCAGCTCCTCGACGATCGCCGCGAAATCGGCGAACGTCAGGGCCTGTTCCTTATCGCTCTTGGCCTCGGGCGGATTCGGATGGACTTCCAGGATCAGTCCGTGCGCGCCGGCCGCCTTGGCCGCCCGCGCCATCGGCATGATCCACCGCCGCACGCCCACGCCATGGCTCGGGTCGACGATGACCGGCAGATGGGTGCGCTCGCGCAGCACCGGCACCGCCGAGAGATCGAGCGTATTGCGCGTCGCCGTCTCGAAGGTGCGGATACCGCGTTCGCACAGCACCACGTGCGGGTTGCCTTCCGAGAGGATGTATTCGGCCGCCGCCAGCAGCTCTTCGATGGTCGCCGACAAGCCGCGCTTGAGCAGCACCGGGTGCCCGGTCCGGCCGACCGCCTTGAGCAGGTCGAAGTTCTGCATGTTGCGCGCGCCGACTTGCAGCATCGAGATGCTGTTGGTCATGCGCTCGACCTGGTCGATCGTCATCACTTCGCTCACGGTCGGCATCCCGGCCGCCCGGCCGGCTTCGGCCAGCAGGTCGACGCCTTCCCAGCCGAGGCCCTGGAACGCATACGGGCTCGGCCGCGGCTTGAACGCGCCGCCGCGCATCATCACCGCGCCCGCCGCCTTGACGGCCTGTGCGGTCGCGACCATCTGTTCGCGCGACTCCACCGAGCACGGCCCCGCGATGATCGTGAACGTCCCGTCGCCGATGGTCACGTCGTCCACTTTGACGAACGTCCCGTCCGGCTTCGACATCCGGTCCACCCGCGGATAGGCGCTATTCGTCTCGATCCGCGGCACCCGCGCCGACGTGATCCGCACGGGCTTGTCGCCGAACTTGTCATCCCGAGCGTCGGGAGCGAAGCGACCAGAGCCGAGGGACGAGGGACCGTCACCGTCTTCGAGCGGCGCCCCCACGTGCGCGTCGTAGCTCCCCAGCACCGTCACCGAGCGCGCCACGCCGCGGATCCCCCCGAGCGCCGTCGCCACGTTCGCGTCGCGCACGTCGCCGTCGATGTCGGCGTAGAACGTATGGTCGCTGCCCTGTCCGAGCAGCGGCTTCGATTCGAGCTTGGAGAGGTTGACCGCGTTCGCGTCCAGATGCGCGAGGGCTCGCGCGAGCGTGCCGGGCGCGTCCGGCAGCGAGAAGATCAGCGAGGTCTTGCGCTTCTCGCCGGGCGCCGGCGCGTCGACCGTGTTCAGCCGCGAGCGCACCAGGATGAAGCGCGAGTACGTGCGCGGATCGTCGGCGCAGTCGCGCGCCAGCTCGTCGAGGTCGTAGATCCGGGCGGCCGACGCCGGCGCCAGCGCCGCGATCGATCCGTTGCCGCCGCGCGCCACTTCGCGCGCCGCGATGCCGGTATCTTCGCACGGGATCGCCCGCGCGTGCGGCAGCGACGAGAGGAAGCGCCCGCACTCGTTGATCACCAGCGGATGCGCGAGCACCTCGCGGACGTCTTCGAGCGATCCGCCCCGCACCCCCAGCAGCCGGTGGTCGGTCCGCAGCAGCACCTCGGCGATCGGTTCCAGGTCGAACTCGGCCAGCAGGTCGTAGCCCTCGCGGACCGTCCCCACGATCGCGTTCTCGATCGGGATCGCGCCCACGTCGGCCCGCAGCCCGGCCAGCGCCGCCGCCACCTCGCGGTAGGTCGAGGCCCCGTGCGTCTTGACCGCCAGCCCACGCCCGGCCGCCCACCCCTGCAGCACCAGCTGCGAGTAGGCCCCGTCGACCCCCTGATAAACCGCCGAGATTTCCATGCTGTTCCTTACGAAGTTCTCTGTGTCAGTGCCTTGGGAAAGAATAAAACCCCCGCCGGTCGGCGAGGGTTCGTGCTTGCTTAGTGCTCTTTCGTACTAATGCTTCAGCGCAAACGGCCTCAGACCGGCCCGGCGGGACGGCTAAAATACCAATACGCATACGAAGAACGAGACATTGGAGCGAGTTAACCACGCCCACCCCCCCCCCGTCAACCACACCCCCCCCCGCAAACCGACCGTAGCGAAGCGGAGGCGAGGGACCGCTGAAATCCCTAGCGCTCGTACACCCAGCGCATGATCCCGCCCGCGACGACCTTCTGCTCCACCGGCCGCAGCAGCTCGATCGCCGCCGCCGGATCCGCGCCCTCCGGCAACCGCACCGCCTTGCGCACGAGCACGCGCCCGCGATCGGTCGCCGCGCCGAGCATGTGTGCCGTCGCGCCGGTCCATTTCGCTCCGGCCGCGAGCGCGTCGCGCACCGCATGCGCGCCGCGAAACGCCGGCTGCTGGCCGTAGCCGTCGCCGCGATCCGGAACGCAGACGACATCCTCGGTCTGGTCCAACGGCAGATACGCCGGATGGATGTTGATCGTCCGCTCGCCGAATTGCCGGACGAACGCATCGTCGAACAGATGCATCCAGCCCAGCAGCAGCACCAGCTCCGGCTCCACGTCCCGAACCGCCTCGAGCAATCGGCGGTCGAACGTCGCGCGTGCCTCCGCCGGTCGATTCCACACGACCGGCATGGCCCGCACCGATGCCGCCTCCGCGCGTTCGAACACATAGGCGCCGGGCCGGTTGCAGAGCACGGCCGTCACGTCGAGTGGCAGCCGCCCTTCCCGCGAGGCCTCGAGCACCGCCTGGAAGTTCGAGCCGTTCCCCGACGCGAGCACCAACGTCCGGTAGCGATGTGCGAAGAATTCTCGCTTGTCGAACGTCTCGACCACGCGCGCGCCCGCATGTCGCGTGTAGTACTCGACCAGTTTCTCCTCACCGACCGCCGGAACGAGCGCCCGATCGTACCCGCGCTTCTTCAGCGACGCCAACGCCGCGACCAGCAGATGGGGACCGATCCCGCTCTTGCGATGCTCGGGCGCGACGCCGAACGGTCCGAAGATCCCGACATCCGGCAACGCGCCGAGGCCGCGCAGCCACCGGAACTGCAGCCCCTTCGGATCGTAGGTGGCGAAGCCGGCGTAGTCGCCGTCCGGCCGCGAAGCGACCACGCTCGTCCCCGCATCCGCCTCGGAACTCCACGTCCCGCCGAACACGTCATCGATCCACGCGCCGAGCGAGCCGCCGTCGCGCCCCGCGGAATACCCGCACGTCGCCGCATACCCCGCCGCTTCGATCCCGCGCAACGCACCCGCAAGCGCCTCCGCCCCGAACCGCCGCTCGTCCAAATCCACGAGCAAGTTGACCATCTCGTTCACCGCATCACCAGGACCGCAGCGCCCCTCTTGTCATCCCGAGCGTAGCGCGAAGCGCGTAGTCGAGAGACCGCCACCAAGGTAGGGTGCGCTAACGCGCACCCTTCTTCGTTTCCCCCACCGTGATCCCGAGCGTCGCGAAGCGTAGTCGATGAACGGGAGCGTAGCGACCTACCTCTCCTGTCATCCCGAGCGTAGCGAAGCGTAGTCGAGGGACGGGAGCGAAGCGACCTACCTCTCCTGTCATCCCGAGCGTAGCGAAGCGTAGTCGAGGGACGAGGGACCGCCACCATCTCAGCCCTCGCGAGCGGGATGCACGACGACCTGCGGCTCGTCCCCGTCGCGGTTCTCGATCCAGCCGACCACCATCGCACCCGGCACCGCCGCCAGAGCCGCCGGCGCATCCGCCAACGGCACGACCAGCGTATAGCCGACGCCCATGTTCAGCGTGCGATAGCGTTCCTCGACCGTCAGCTTGCCGCGCGCGACCAGCTCGCGCATGATCGGCGGCACGCTCCAGCGCGACTGCTCGAAGATCGCTTTCGCGTGCGCCGGCAGCGTCCGCGGCACGTTCTCGAGCAGCCCTCCGCCGGTGATGTGCGCCATCGTCTTCACGTTCGCGACCGCCTGGATCGCGCGCACTTCCTTGAGATACGAGGGATGCTCGGCCAACAGCGCGTCGGCGTACGTGCCGCCCTCGAACGGCGCCTCCCACTCCTCGCGCGGCAGCACGGCGCGCGCGAGCGAGTACCCGTTGGTGTGCAGTCCGACCGCCGGCAAGCCGACGATCGCGTCGCCCGCCACCACCGTCTCCGGCTTCGGCACGTCCGCGCGATCGACGATCCCGACGATCGTCCCGGCCAGGTCGAAGTGTCCGGGCGCGTACACGCCCGGCATCTCCGCCGTCTCGCCGC
>JANWKW010000077.1 GCA_025451135.1 Vulcanimicrobiia bacterium
GTGCGACGTCGGCGGGCTCCCATGGCGCGCGATCGTCGTGAGGGTCGATGTAGCGTAAGAAATACCCTGAAGACTCGAAGAACGTGTCCATCGTGTCGCTCTCGCGGCGCGCGGGTCCGCCGCACGACGGACAGGTGGTGCCGATGAAGGCGGCATCGCGCGCGAGCGGCGAGCCTTCGCCCGTGATCGGGACGTCCTTGGGCAGCACGACCGGCAGCTGGTCGTCGGGCACGGGCCGCTCGCCGCACGCCGCGCAATAGACGATCGGGATCGGCGTTCCCCAATAGCGCTGGCGCGAGACCAGCCAGTCGCGCAGCTTGAAGTTCACCTTGGTGCCGCCCAGGCCCATCGCGTGCAGCCGTTCGGCGATGGCGGCGCGGGCGCGCGCGCTCGACATGCCCGAGAAGTCGCCGGACGCGATCAGCTTGCCGTCGTCGCAGAAGGCCGCTTCGAGCGGCGCTTCGGTATCGGTGCCTTTGGGCACGATCACCTGCGCGATCGGCAGACCGTGCTTGTGGGCGAAGTCGAAATCGCGCTCGTCGTGCGCGGGGACGCCCATCACCGCGCCGGTGCCGTATTCGGCCAGCACGTAGTTGGTCACCCAGATCGGGACCTTCTCGTGCGAGAGCGGATTGATCGCGTACGCGCCGGTGAACAGCCCGGTCTTCTCCATCAACGAGGTCCGTTCGAGCTCCGACTTCGAACGCAGCGACTCCGCGAACTCGGCGATCGCGGCGGCATGCTTCTTCGAGACCAGCTCGGAGATGGTCGCCACCACCGGATGCTCGGGGGCGACGGCCAGGAACGTCACGCCGTAGACCGTGTCGATGCGGGTGGTGAAGACGTCGACGCGCGCGTCGGACTGCTCGATTCCGAACGAGAACTGGACGCCCTCGCTGCGGCCGATCCAGTTGCGCTGCATCACGCGGGTCCGCTCCGGCCAGCCGTCCAGCGTCTCGATATCGTTCAAGAGGCGATCGGCATAGTCGGTGATCTTGAGGAACCATTGCGAGAGGTTGCGGCGCTCGACGGCGTGGCCGCAGCGCCAGCACTTGCCGTCGACCACCTGTTCGTTGGCGAGCACGGTCGCGTCGTGCGGGCACCAATTGACCGGCGCTTCGCGCTTGTAGGCCAGGCCGGCTTCGTAGAGGCGCAAGAACAGCCACTGATTCCAGCGGTAATAGTCGGGCCTGCACGTCGCGATCTCGCGCGTCCAGTCGTAGGACGTGCCCATCAGCCGGACCTGACGCTGCATGTTGGCGATGTTGGACGCGGTCCAGACGTTCGGATCGATGCCGCGCTGGATGGCCGCGTTCTCGGCCGGCAGTCCGAAGGCGTCCCAGCCCATCGGGTGGAGCACGTCGTAGCCCTGCATCCGCATGGTCCGCGCGATCGCGTCGCCGAGGGTGTAGTTCTTGGCGTGGCCGACGTGCAGATCGCCCGACGGATACGGAAGCATCTCGAGCACGTAGTACTTCTTGTCCGACGGCGACGACGGGTCGGCGGCGCGATAGATCCCCTCGCGCTCCCATCGCTCTTGCCAGGCGCGCTCGACGGCGCGGAAATCGTACGCTTCGGCCATAGGTGCCTTATCGTACCGATTCGCGGCCCGTTCGTCACCCTTTCACGTCGCATTTCCGGTGGGATAGGACCGGCGGAATGAAACGCTATCTCCCGATCGGCCTCGCGGTCGCGGTCGCGGCGCTCGCGCTCTGGCATCCGCCCCGCACCGCCGCGCCGGGATTCGCGGCCGGTCCGGCCGGGCCGGCGGCGCACCGCCACGCGTCGCCGCGTCCGCTCCCGAGCGCCGGGCCGGGTGCGGTCGTCTACGTCGCCGGCGCGGTCGCGCGACCGGGTCTCTACCGGCTTGCGCCCGGCGCCCGGGCCGACGACGCGGTCCGCCTGGCTGGCGGCATGCGCCCGGGCGCGGACCCGGTCGCGGTCAACCTGGCCGCGCGGATCGCCGACGGCGACGAGATCGTCGTCCCGCGGATCGGTGAGGCCACACCTCGTCCGCGCGGACGCACCCCACGGTCGAGGCGGGCGGCGACGCCCGCACCCGCCTCGGTCGGGCTCAACGACGCCGGCGCCGACGCGCTGGCGCGCGTCCCGGGTCTGGGACCGGCGCTGGCGGCGCGCATCGTCGCCTTTCGTGCGACCAACGGCGCCTTCGCGAACCTGGACGAACTGCTCGACGTGAACGGCATGACGCCCGCGCGGCTGGACCGGGCCGCGCCGTTTCTCCGGCTATCGCCGGTACCCTGAGAAGTATGGATGGATGACCCGGCCACCTCACGGCGAAACGCAGGCTCCATGGTGTCGACGCCTCCGCCGCCCGAAACGCTCCCGCATCTCATCCGCCGCGCGCTCGACGGGCCGCGCGATGAGGCGCTGCTCGAACGCGTCGACGGCGTCTTCACGCCGACCTCCTCGACCGAACTGCTGCGCCGCGTCGAGGACATCGCCTGCGCGATCCGCGACGCGGGTCTGCAGACCGGCGATCGCGTCGGTCTGATCGCGCACGATTGCGTCGATTGGATCGTCTGCGATTTCGCGACGCTCTTCGCGGGCTGCGTGGTCGTCCCGGTCTTCCCGACGCAAGCGCTCGACAACACCAAGTACATCCTCGAACATTCCGCGGCGAAACTGCTCTTCGTCGACTCGGCCGCGACGCAGGCGCGTCTGGCCGGAGCGATGGCGCTCCCGCCGACGGTCGTGATGGCGTCGTCCGGCGCCGACGGCCTGGCCGCGTTCGAAGCGCGCGGCGCGGCCGTGCGCGCGGCCCATCCGGAACTGCCGTCGGCCTACCAGACCGCCCAGCCGGACGATCTGGCGGTCCTCATCTACACCTCGGGGACGACCGGCAATCCCAAAGGCGTGATGCTCTCCCACGACAACCTGGTGTTCGATGCGGCCGAAGCGGGCGCGCATTCCGGGTCGCTCTCGGCCGGCTCGACGGTCCTCTCGGTGCTGCCGTTCTCGCACATCTACGAGCACACCATGATCTACATCTACTTGGAGCGCAAGTACCGCTACGCGATCTGCCACGATCCGAACGCGCTGCTCGAGGACTTGCAGGCGATCCGTCCGGAAGCGCTCACCTGCGTGCCGCGCATCTTCGACAAAATGCTGGCCGGCATCGTCACCAAGTCCGCGAAGGCGGGCGGCGCGCAGGCGCGGCTCGTGCCGTGGGCGCTCGAGACCGGCCGCCGGTACATGCACGCAAAGCTCTTCGGTCGCGGTCCCGGCATCGGTCTCGCGCTGCAGTACGGGATCGCGGAAGCGCTGGTCTTCAAAAAATTGCGCGGCGTGCTCGGCCTCGACCGGCTGAAGTACTTCTCGAGCGGCAGCGCGGCGCTGCACATCGACGTCGCGATGACGTACCTCGGGATGCGTCTGCCGATCGTGCAAGGCTACGGCCTGACCGAGACCTCGCCGGTGATCACGGTCAATCGTCCCGAGGCCAATCACTACGGCACGGTCGGGCCGCCGCTCGACTTTGTCGAGGTCCAGATCGCCGAGGACGGCGAGATCCTGACGCGCGGCCGGCACGTGATGCTCGGTTACTATCACGACGAGGAGGCGACCGCGGCCACCATCGTCGACGGCTGGCTGCATACGGGCGATATCGGCGAGATCGATTCGGACGGTGCGCTGCGCATCACCGATCGCAAGAAAGAAGTCTTCAAGACCGATACCGGCAAGTTCGTCGCGCCGGCCCGGGTCGAGGCGGCGATCAAACGGTCCTCGTACGTCGCCCAGGCGATGGTGGTCGGGGACGGCCGCCCGCACCCGGCTGCCCTCGTGGCCCCGAATTGGGACCTGCTGCGGACCGAGATGGATCTGGGCGAAGGCACACCCGAGACCTGGGTGCTGCGCGACGACGTGCGGGCGTTCATCACCGGGCAGGTGGTCAAAGAGACGGCCGACCTCGGCTCTTACGAGCAGATCCGCCGGGTGCTGGTCATCCCGCACGAGTTCACGGTCGAGTCCGGCGAGCTCTCGCCCTCGTTCAAGATCAAGCGCCGGGTGGTCGAAGACCGCTATCGCGACCGGATCGCGGCCGCCTACGGGGTCGACCTCCACGCCCGGGCCTACGTCTGACCCATACATCCCGACACTAGGCGATTTTAATAGTAGCCCGAAGTCTGGGGAATGAACGCCGCCCCCCATCACCACCGGGTCGACGAGGTCCTCAAGGGCCCGATCAAGAGCAAGACGGTCTTCCCCGTCCTCGTGATGCACCTGGTCAAAGAACAGCCCGACCACGGCTACGGCCTCATGCAGCGGGTCGACGAGATCTGCGGCGATCTGATCGCCGTCAACACCAACAAGATCTATCCGCTGCTGCGCCGGCTCGAGGAGCGCGGCTTTCTCTCCGCGTCGTGGGACCACCCGACCAAGCGGTCGCGACGGATCTATTCGATCACGCCCGCCGGGCTCGAACGGCTCGACCGGATCAAAGGTTCGATGCGTCCCTACCTCGAGAGCATCGAGAACGCGGTCGGCCAGCTCAAGCGGAGACTCTATTCGTGATCTACCTGGCGCTGGTGCATCTGCGCGATCTCGGGTGCGAGGCGTGCGGCGCGCCGCTGGCCGCCGCCGGCGCGCGTTCGTTCATCGTCTCCGACGACGGGGAACCGTTCGGTTTCGAACCGAGCGCGATCCCCGAAGAGATGAGCGTCGAATTGCGCTGCCCGCTCGGCCACGAGACCACGCTGCTGGTGCCCAACGAGATCGCGGCCGAGGAGACGCTGCAGACGCCCGAAGACGCCCCGATCGGCGCGGACGCGTTCATCGTCTGATCCGCTACGGCAGCAGCCGCTTCATCCGCTGGAGCGTCGTCGCCAGCGTCGCATTGAGTTTCGCGAAGCCGGCGTGCATGTCGGGCGTCGGCGCCGCGTCGCTGCCGGCGACCGCGGCCTCTAGATACGCGTAGGCGCCCGACAGGTACGTGAGGCCCTGCAGGTTCTGCAGCGGCTTGCCCTCGGAGTCGTCGGGATTGTCCGGCGCACCCGCACCGACGATGGCGCTCAGCTTGGCCGCGGTCGCGCGCTTGAGCGCCGCGTTCGCGACCGCTTCTTTCGCCAGGATCGCGTTCGCGAGCGCGTATTGAGCGCGCAGGTCGGCGTCGCTTGCGCGCAGGCGCGGGTCGCGCACGATCGTGACCGGTACGGTCTGCGTCGCGCCGTTCGCCTGGAGTGTGATGCGGTAATGGCCGGGCGGCACGAGCGGCCCGCCGTCGGCGCTCTCGAACGTCCAGATCCAGCGGTGCGCGCCGGCGCTCGCCGACGGGACCGAGGGCTGCGCGACCCAACGCGGCGCGATCGTCTGGCGGCTCAGGTCGACCGGCGTGACCTTATCCGCGCTCGACCACGAGCGGATCTTCGCACCGTTCGCGTCGCGGATCGTGAGCACGACCGGGCTCGCGGCATCGCGCAGGTAGTAGTCGATCGGCACCCCGACGGCCGGGTTGGCGGCGGTCGGCTCGTCGTTCTGCACCGGCGTTCCCTGATCGCTGCCGGGCCGCGCGCGAACCGCGACGGCGGGCACGAAGAGCTTCACGCCCGACGTCGCGGCGCGCGTCTGCTCGAGCCTGGTCGCGCCGGCGTCGAGGATGTAGAAGCCGCGACCGTGGGTCGCGATCGCGACGTCGCCGTTACGGATCGCGATGTCGCGGACCGACGTGACCGGCAGATCCATCTGAAGCGACTGCCAGCGATCGCCGGCGTCGAACGAGACGAAGATACCGCGCTCGGTGCCGGCGTAGAGCACCGACGGATTCTGCGGATCCTCGCGCACGACGTTGACGGCTTGCCCGGCCGGGACGCCGGAGGTGATGCGCGACCAATGCGCGCCGCCGTCGCGCGTGCGGTAGATATAGGGCGAGAAGTCGTCGAGGCGGTGCCGGTCGATCGCGGCATACGCGACGTTCGCGTTCGCGTGCGATGCGTCGATGATGCCGACCTTGCTCCACGCGGTCAGGCCGGCCGGCGTCACGTCGCGCCAGTGCGCGCCGCCGTCGCGGGTGAGCCAGATCAGCCCGTCATCGGTGCCGGCCCAGATGGTGTTCTTGGCGAGCGGCGACGGCGCGATCGTGTAGACGACGCCGCGTCGCGTGATGCCGAGGTTGTCGGCGGCGGTCGGCGCGTCGAGGTTCGGCGGAACGCCGGGATTCGGACGGGTCAGATCGGGGCTGATCGTCTGCCACGAACGTCCGCGATCGCGCGAGCGGAAGACCTGCTGGTGCGATGCGTAGAGCGCGTTCGGATCGGCCGGCGACCACACGATCGGCAGCGTCCAGGTACTGCGCCAGAGCGTCTCCGGAGAGGCGAGCGTCGGATCGACGGTGCGCTCGGCGCCGTCGTCGAGATCCTCGTCGAGCACCGTGCCGCCGAAGATGCGACCGGGCTCGCGCGGATCGGGTGCGATGCTGCCGCTCTCGCCGCCGACGTCGATCGGCTGCCAATCGAATTGCCCGATGCCGGCGTGCTTGCTGCGGCTGGGGATGGCGATCGCGCCCGAGTCTTGCTGGGCGCCGTACAACCAGTACGGGTAGCGGCGGTCGAGCGCGACGTGATAGAACTGCGCGGTCGGCTGGTTGAGCCAACTGCTCCAGGTCTTCGCGAAGTCGACCGAGACGACCACGCCCTGGTCGCTGCCGAGGACCATCCGGTTCGAGTCGTCCGGATCGATCCAGAGCGTATGATAGTCGTCGCCGCCCGGCGACCCTTTGATCGCGACGAACGTCTTGCCGCCGTCGGTCGAGCGGTACGTCGCGGTGTTCATCGCGTAGATGATATCGGCGTTATGCGGATCGGCGGTGATGCCGCCGAAGTACCAGCCGCGCTGCCACAGGCGGACCTGCGCGCGCTTGCCGGCCCGGAACGCCCAGGTGGCGCCGCCGTCGTCGGAGCGATAGAGACCGCCGGCGTCGACGTCGCTGCCGGTGTCGACCATCGCGTAGATACGCTTCGGGTTCGCGGCCGAAATGGCCAGGCCGACGTGCCCGACCTTGGACGGCAGGCCATGCGTGAGCTGCGTCCACGTCGCGCCGGCGTCGTGGGTGACGTAGACGCCGCTGCCGGGGCCGTTGCTCGGCGGATAGACGTTCCACGGCGGACGGCGCGTCTGCCAGAGCGATGCGAAGACGGTCTTCGGGTCGCTCGGATCCATCGCCAGGTCGATCGCGCCCGTGTCGGCATCCTTGTAGAGCACCTTGCTCCACGTCGCGCCGCCGTCGGTCGTCTTGAACACGCCGCGCTGCGCGTTCGGGCCGTATTGATGTCCGAGCGCCGCGACGTAGGCGACGTTCGCGTCGTGCGGATCGACCACGATCTTGCCGATCTGCGCGGTGTCGGTCAGGCCGATGCGCTTCCAGGTATGGCCCGCGTCGGTCGATTTGAACATGCCGATGCCGGCAGCGATGTCGGAGCGCATGTCGGCTTCGCCCGTGCCGACGTAGATGACGCGCGGGTCGCTGGCCGCGACCGCGAGCGCGCCGATCGATCCGATCGCCTGGCCGTCGAAGATCGGCTGCCAGGTGCGTCCGGCATTGGTCGACTCCCAGACGCCGCCGTTGACCGAGCCGAAGTAGAAGTGGTTCGGTTCTCCGGGGACGCCCGAGACCGCAAGCGCGCGGCCTCCGCGGAATGGGCCGACCATGCGCCAATGCAGGCCGCCGAAGAGTGCGGGATTGACGGGCGGCGTCGCGCCGACGAGCGCGACGGCCAGGGCGAACGAAAACCAACGCTTCATACGGGCGAGGTAGGATGGGCTAGGCGGTAGCTCCTTTCGGACCGGCGCCGGCGGGCCAGGATTCTTTGCGCATCGCCTTGCGGTAGGCGCCGGGAGTGCTGCCGGTGAGGCGCCGGACCGCGCGCGTCATGTGGCTCTGGTCCGAGAAGCCGCTCTCGCTCGCGATCTCGGTCAGAGTGGCGTCGCTTTCGGCCAGGCGCCGGCAGGCCTCACGGACGCGCAGGCCGTTGACCATGTCGCCGATCGTGCGGCGATGGAAGCGGTGGAACGTGCGCGCCAGATGCGACGGATGGACGTGGACCTTCTCGGCGAGCGAGCGCAGGTCGTAATGTGCGCGGAAATCGGCGGCTACGATGTCGATCACGCGCGCGAGCCACGGCGGCTCGTCCCGCTCGGGCGGCGGCGCCGAGGGCAGATACGCGCACAATTCCAGGAGCAGTTCTTCGATCGCGCTCGCGTTGCGGCGGCTCTCGGCCTCGCGGAACTCGTGATAGAGCCGCAGGCCGAGCCACGACGCGTGCTCGCCGTGCAGCTCGAACATGTGCTCCGGGATCCCGCCGAGCTCTTGCGCCAGTTCCACCCACGACGGCCCGAGCTCGATCAGGAAGAAGCGCGAGCCTTCCGCGCCGATCTCGTCGCTGTGCGTCAGATGCGCGCCGTGGAAGACGGCGGTCAGCGGCTGGTAGTCGATCGTCGTGCGGCCGGTCGTCTCGACGTACGACCCTTCGAGCAGCACGCTGAAGTACGGCCAATCGTGCGTGTGGGCGGGAAGCGTGCGGCGCTCGTAATGCGTCACCTCCGAGAGGATCGCGTCGGCGACGCGCACCGACGTGGTACTGCCGTAGAACTCGCCGGGTGCAAGGGCTCGAGCCATTGCACCCATTCTACGCTATCGGCAAGCGCCGTTCTAGAAGCGTAGTTGCCCGCCATGCCACCATGGATCCATGAATCGTCAAGAACTCCTGGCGGCCGGCTCTGCCGGACTGCTGCTCGCGGCGGCGCCGTCGTCCGGCCCGGCCGATATCCCCAACCTCGGCAAGCCGTTGATCGCGCCCAAGGATAGCAGCCGGATCAACGTCGGCATCCTGATCTCCGATCGTGCGACCGTCATCGACTTCGCCGGGCCGTGGGAGGTCTTTCAGGACGGCGGCTTCACGCCGTTCACGGTCGCCAAGACGCTCGATCCGGTCAGCGCTACGGCGGGCCTCACGATCGTCCCGAACTACACCTTCGAGACGGCGCCGCACGCGCACGTGGTGGTCGTCGGCGCGCAGAAGGGCACGCCCGAAGGCGTCGCGTGGCTACGCGACGTCTCACCGAAGGCCGACGTCGCGATGTCGGTCTGCACCGGCGCGTTCCAGATGGGCCGCACCGGACTGCTCGACGGGCTGTATGCGACCACGCATCACCTGTTCTACGACAAGTTCGCGGCCGAGTTCCCCAAGGTCAAACTCGTCCGCGGCAAACGATTCGTCGAGAATGCGCAGATCTCGAGCGCGGGCGGCTTGACGTCGGGGATGGACCTGGCGCTGCGGGTCTACGAACGGTACTACGGCGCGGCGCAGACGCAGCAACTCGCCTACTACCTCGAGTACAAGCGCACCCAACGCCCCGATCTCGCGCAGGCATGAGAAAACGCCGGGCTCGAAAGCCCGGCGTTTCGCTTCTCACCAGCCGCCGCCGGCACCGCCGGAGTCGCCGCCACCGCCGCCGCCGAAGTCGCCTCCGCCGCCGCCCCAGCCGCCGCCGCCCCAATCGCCGCCGGCGCCGCCGGAGTCACCGGATTGTCCGGCGTCGTTGCCCCAGCCGCCCGCATCGGGCGGTGCGCCGCCGCCGACGTCCGTGCCGCCGCCGATCCCGCCGATCCCGCCGCCGCCGCGGAACATCTCGTTGCCGAGCCACGCGCCGCCGAGGCCGCCGAGCAGACCGCTCCAGAAACCGCCTCCGCCGCCATATCCGCCGTAGCCGCCGCCGTATCCCATCGGCATGCCGCCTTGCGGTCCCGGGGCGACGCCGCCCGGGGGTCCGTAGTACCGCGGGCGCGAGAGGGCGCGGATGATGATGAAGGCGGCGACCGCCAAGATGATCCACCACATCTGAAAATGTATACCTCCGACGGATGTGCTGCTCGACGCCGAACTGCCGGCGGTCGAGCCGCCGGAATTGCTCACGTGCGAGCGATAGATGTCGAGCACGTCGTTGACGCCGGTCGTCAGCGCCGCGTCGTTGTTGCCCGCCTTGAACTGGGCGCCCATCGCGCCGACGATCGACGCGGAACTCGACGCCGTGAACCACCCGGCCGCGACTTCGTTCTTGCCGGGCAGCAGGTAGATCTTGTGCTCGTTCTGCGCGACGTAGATCAGCGTGCCGTTGATGCTCTGCCCGGCGAACGCGGCGTCGGCCGCCTGCTGGACGCTCTGACCGGCCGGCAGCGAGGGCACCGTGATGACGACGACCTCCTTGTGCGTCTGCGCGTTGAAGGCGTTCAGACGCGTCGTCAGCGGCGCGATCGCGTCGGCCGAGAACATGCCGGCGCCGTCCTGGATGTACGACGAAGCGGCCATCGCGGGTGAGGCGGCGACGGCGACGGAGGCGACCAGCGCGAGTGCGCCGAGCAGACGGTTCATGGTGGGCGGTGCTCCTTCTCTGACGATACTACCGCCGGACGGGCGGCGTGTTTCTCAGCGCGCGAAGATCATCCCGAACGCGCTCATCGCGAAGATGACGATGAAGATCCAGATGCCGGCTTTGAGCCACTTGTTGTGCTGGGCCTGCGAGCGGATGGATTCGTAGGGGGCGGGGCGGCGGGGCATGGGCGTCCTTTACGTCGGTGCGGGCGAGTCGGTCGCTTGGGCCTGGCGCGCGGGGGCGTCGGACCACAGGCGTTCGAGGTTGTAGAACGTGCGCTGCTCGGGCGTGAAGATGTGCACGACGACGGTGCCGATGTCGAGCAGGATCCAGGTGCCGTCCGAGTAGCCCTCTTTACGCGTCACCCAGGCGCCGGACGCGCCCGCGGCTTCGATGATCGCGTCCGCGATGGCGCGGGTCTGGATCTTGGAGCGTCCGGTCACGATGGCGAAGGTGTCGGCGAGGATCGTGCGCGAGCCGACCTCGAGCGCGACGAACTCCTCACCTTTTTTGTCGAGCGCCGCGTCGCGCACGATATCGATCAGTTCGGGCAGTGGAAAGCCTCCTGTGGAATGCCGAATCGCCGGGCGGCCTCCGCCGTCTGCGGGGCGACCGACAGCCCTTGCTTCTGCACATACCGCATGGAAGCCTCAAGCGTTGCACGCATGGCGGCAGAAAGATCGCGGTGGGCCAGGGCCGCCAGGGCCGCCCGCTCGGGGAAGTCCCGGCCCGGCTCCAGGCCGTCGGCTAGGTAGACGACGCAATCGAGCGGCCCCATATCGGCGGCCGCCACGGTGTGCTTGGCGATCGCCGAGAGCACGGCCGGGTCCTCGACGCCGAACAGCTCGCGCGCCAGCTCGGCCCCTAGCCGAGCGTGGAGCACGATCGGATTGGCTCGCTCGAAATCGTCGATCGGCATGCCGCGGGCGGCGCATTCTTGGACGAGGCGTTCCGTCGAGTACAGGCGGGCCAGGTCGTGCAGCAGACCGGCCGTGCGCGCCGCGCGCGCGTCGAGGCCGTGGGCTTGGGCGATGGTGTCCGCCAGCCGCGCGACCCGGACGGTATGTTCGAACCGGTGCCGTTGCGCGAGGTGCGCTCGCATCCCGGCCGAGAGCTGCGCGTAGGTCAGGGCTTGCCGCCGGACAGGATGAACGCTTCGCGCCGGAAGTAGACGCTTGCGACCGGCGCGCCGTTGCGGCTGGCCGGGACGAACGTGGAGCCGCGATCGATCAGTAGCGCGATCGCGTCCAGATCGCTGTCGCCGCTCGAGACGAAGACGGTGGCGCCGGCCACGCTGCCGTCGGCGTTGACCGCGATGCGGGTGTAGGCCACGCCCTCCTTCGGCTTGCCGAAATCCGCGCTCCCGAGCTTCGCGAGGGTCGCGGCCTTGAAGATGTCGGGCGGCGCTTCGTGCGGGATCAGCCCGGCCCGCGCGAGCGCGGCGCGTTCGCCGAAGAACATCTCGCGCAGCGGCCCGCCGCCCGCGTCGAACAGCAGTACCGCCTCGCGATCGTTCGCGAACGCGTAGCCGCGAAAGGCGGCCTGACCGCCGCCGTCCGGGAACGGGCCGGCACCCTCGAACTCGGGCGCGCCGAAGAGCGCGTCGGCATCCGCCGCCACCGCTTTGCCGAACGTCAGTCGCGCGCGCGACGCGACCGGCATCGCGATGTCCGGGCCGGCGGCCGTGCCGCGGGCGAGCACGTCGATCATGCGGATGGTCCCGTCGTCGCCGGTGGTCGCGCGCATCGTCACCGCGATCGCGCCGGCGGTCGCGCGCCAGGTCCAGATCTGTCCGACGTCGCTGGTCACGACGTCGGGGAACGGCGCGGCCACGATCGCGCGGACGTTCGTGCCGAGGGTCGCGCCGTAGAACGTCCCGATGGCCGCGACCATAGCGAGGATATTCATCATCCGTGCATCGCGTTGAGGCGATTGCGATACAGCTCGCCGCGCAGATCGCCGGCCCACATCACGAGCGCGTTCTCGTTGTTGTCGCTGTAGTAGGCCTTGCGCACCGTCACGGTCGCGAAGCCGTACTTGCGGTAGAGGTTCTGGGCGACGGCATTGGATTCGCGGACCTCGAGCGTCATCCAGGCGGCGCCGCGCGAGATCGCCTCCGCGATCAGGTGTCCGAGCAGGATGTCGCCGTACTTGCGGCCGCGATGCTCGCGGTCGACCGCGATGGTAGTGACGTGCGAGTCTTCCATGACTACCCAGATGCCTCCGTAGTCGACCGTCTTTCCGTCGACCTTGCCCACGAAGTAGTGCGCGCTGCGATTGCTGTGCAGTTCGTTGTAGAACGCGTCCGACGGCCATTGGGTGGAGAACGACGCGGTCTCGATCTGACGGACCTCGTTGATCTCGGCCGGCGTCATCTTCTCTACGACGAACTGACCGACGTCGATCATCGCAGTTTGGGGATCTTCGCGGCCGGGCGTTCGCCATAATCCGCCCGGACCTCGTGCGGCGAGCCGGCGGGGGCGCAACTCGCGCCGAGCCGCGCGACGGCGGCGGCGGGCGGGCGGGCGTAGGTGACCAGGCGTTCCACGGTGATGCCGCGTTCGCCGAGGGCGTCGAGCACGTCCTGTGCGAGCGCACCGGCGACCGGGAGCGGGCCGCCGACCGTCGCCGGCAGCACCGCGTCGAGGACCTCGCCGATCGGGCCGGAGGCGCGCCGGGCGGTGCCGCCGTCGCGAAAGCGCGCCGAGATCACCCCCGCCCGGCCCGAGACGATCGCCAGCGTGCGGGGCCGGTCGTGCCCGAACTCGACCGTGTCGAACGAGAGCACGCCTGCCAGTGGCACGCGCCACGCCAGCGCCAGTGCTTTGGCATACGACTCGGCGATGCGCAGGCCGGTGAATCCGCCGGGTCCGATCCCGACCGCGATGCGGTCGAGATCCGCCGGGGTCACCCCCTCGTCGCGCATCGCGCGGGCGATCGCATCCAGCCCGCCCTCGAGCGCGACGTTGCCTTCCAGCTCGACTGCGGCGGTCGCCTCGCCGCGCGCGATGGCGGCCGAGAACGAGCCCAGGGCGCCGTCGATGCCGAGCACGATCACGGCAGCACCGTGACCCGGCGCGGCTCGTCGCCGGCGCCCTCGAAGACGATCTCGCGATGGCCCGGGGGCAGCAGTGCAGGCGCGTTGCGCCACCATTCGACCAGGACGATCGAGCGGCCGTCGAAGGCTTCCTCGAGGCCGAGCTCGGTCAGGTCGGCGGGATCCTCGATGCGATAAAGGTCGAGGTGGTCGACCGGCGGCGCGCCCGCATACCGGTGCCAGAAGGTGAAGGTCGGGCTCGAGGTCTGATCCTCCCCATGCAGCGCCCGGACCAGGGCCCGGACGAAGGTGGTCTTCCCTGCGCCCAGCGGCCCGGTCAGCCCGACCACGTCGCCGGGCCGCGTGGTCGCCGCGAATTCGGCGGCGAATCGCTCGAGGTCGCCGAGGCTGTTCAGGGTGTGCCGATGCATGCTTCGGAGTAGTGTAGCACGAAGGTTCTAGGGTCCGCCTTTTGGGTCGGACCTGGCTTGTTCTTGCCCCCGGTTCCCATCGGAGTCCGTAGTTGAATAACGACATCATCAGTTCGGTAAACGTCGAAGATGAGATGCGCGAGAGCTATCTCTCGTATGCGATGTCCGTCATCGCCTCGCGCGCCCTTCCCGACGTCCGCGACGGCCTCAAACCCGTGCAGCGCCGCATCCTCTACGCGATGCGCGACATGGGCATGGACCCGGGCAAGCAGCACCGCAAGTGCGCCGGTATCATCGGCGAAGTCCTCAAGCAGTACCACCCGCACGGCGACTCGTCGGTCTACGACGCGCTCGTCCGGATGGCCCAAGATTTCACCCTGCGTTACCCGCTGGTCGACGGGCACGGCAACTTCGGCTCGATCGATCCCGACCGGCCGGCCGCCTACCGATATACGGAAGCCCGTCTCGCGCGCATCGCGATGGACGTGCTGGCGGACATGGAGAAAGACACCGTCCCGTTCGTCCCCAACTTCGACAACCAGGGCGTCGAACCGACGGTGCTCCCGGGCCGTCTCCCGCAGCTGCTGCTCAATGGTTCGAGCGGCATCGCGGTCGGCATGGCGACCAACATCCCGCCCCATAACTTGAACGAGATCGCCGACGCGATCGTGGCGGTGGTCGACGACGAGAACATCGACATCGAGCGGCTCTGCGACATCGTCAAAGGGCCCGACTTCCCGACCGGCGGCACGATCCTGGGCGAAGGCGCGATCCGCGAGGCCTACAAGACCGGGCGCGGCTCGATCGCGATCCGCGGCAAGGCCGAGATCGTCGAGGAGAAGGGCAAGTTCAAGATCGTCATCACCGAGATCCCATACCAGGTCTACAAGGGACGCATCGTCGAGGCGATCGCCGAGGCGCACGCCGAGAAGCGCATCCAGGGCATCGTCCGCTTGGACGACGAGTCCAACCGTAAGGGCATGCGCGTGGTCGTGGAGCTGCATCGCAGCGCGACGCCCAAGGTCGTGCTCAACCAGCTCTTCAAGCACACCCCGCTGCAGTCGTCGTTCGGCTTCAACATGCTGGCACTGGTGCCGGTCGGCCCGCCGCGCGCCGACGGCACGGTCGCGATCGAACCGCAGGTGCTCACGCTCAAAGGGCTGATCGAGCACTACATCGCCCACCGTCGCGACGTCATCACCAACCGCACCCAGTACGAACTGCGCAAGGCCCAAGAGCGCGCGCACCTGCTCGAAGGCTACCGGATCGCGCTCGACAACATCGACGAGGTGATCGCGATCGTCCGCGGCAGCGAGACGACCGACGAGGCCAAGACGCGGCTCTCCGCGCGCTTCGGGCTCTCCGACATCCAGGCCCAGGCGATCGTCGACATGCGTCTGCGCACGCTCGTCGGCATGGAACGCCAGAAGATCGAGGACGAGTACGCCGAGCTGATCAAGCTGATCGCCGAGCTCGAGGACATCCTGCGCAACCCGCGCCGAGTGGGCGCGATCGTCAAGGACGAGACGCTCGACCTCAAGAAGCGCTTCGGCGACGAACGCCGCACCACGATCGAACCGGCCGAAGGCGAGATCGCGATCGAGCAGCTGATCCCGAACGTCGACGTGGTCGTGCAGTACACCGAGGGCGGCTACATCAAGCGCGTCCCGGTCGAGACGTTCCGCACGCAGAGCCGCGGCGGACGCGGCGTGATCCTCGCGACCAACCGAGAAGACGTGGTCCGCAACCTGTTCAGCACCACGGCCCACGACCACGTGCTGTTCTTCACCAGCAAGGGCCGGGTCTATCGCCTGCGCGCCTA
>JANWKW010000078.1 GCA_025451135.1 Vulcanimicrobiia bacterium
CGCCTGCCCGCGGGTCCCATGGTGGGCGGGGCCGGGGAACACTCCTTGCCCGCGCCGGGCGACCGCCCGCTTCGGCGGGGGCGCGGGCGCGCCGCCCGGCCAGCGGAAGTCGAACCGCATGCGGTCGATGCCGACCCACGAGCCGGCCTGGACCACGTCGTCGCCGAGCACGTCGCGCAGGGCGCGCTGCAGCAGATGCGCGGAGGTGTGGTGGCGGCGGATCTCGCGGCGCCAATCGGCCGAGACCGCGGTCCGGACGCGCTCGCCGGCGGCGAGTTCGCCGCCCAGCAGCACGCCGGTATGGGCGATGGCCTCGCCCATGTATTGCGTGTCGCGCACGTCGAAGCGCGCCCCATCCTTCTCGAGGACGCCGCGGTCGCCGATCTGTCCGCCGCGCTCGGCGTAGAACGACGAGCGGTCGAGCACGATGGTCGCCTCGTCGCCCGCGGCGAGCGTCGCGACCGGCTTGCCGTCGCGCAGGATCGCGACGATCTCGCCATCGCTCTCCAGGCCCTCGTAGCCGGCGAACTCGCTCGCGATCGCCGGAAGTTCCGCGACGCTGACGACGTCGCGCTTGCTGCGCGCATCGGAGCGGGCGCGTTCGCGCTGTTCGTCCATGTAGGCTTCGAAGCCGAGGCCGTCGACCGCGATGCCGCGTTCGCTCGCGATCTCGCGCGTCAGTTCGATCGGGAAGCCGTGGGTGTCGTGCAGTTCGAAGGCGGCCTTGCCGTCGATCAAGCGCGTGCAGTCGGCGGTCGCCGCTTCGATCAGCCGGTCGAGCAGCGCGATGCCGCGCTCGAGCGTGCGGTCGAACGTCGTCTCTTCGAGCGCGATCGCCTGTTCGATCCGCGCGGCGTTGTCGCGCAGTTCCGGATAGCCGGATTCGAGCGAGGTCACCACCGCGCCGGTCAGCTTCGCCAGGAAGCCGTCCGGATACCCGAGCAGACGGCCGTTGCGGACGGCGCGCCGGATCAGGAAGCGCAGCACGTAGCCGCGATCGTTGTTGGACGGATAGACGCCGTCGTTGACCAGGAAGGTCGCCGCGCGCGCGTGATCCGCGATGATGTTCTGACGGACGCGCTGCTCTTTTGCGTCGAGCGACGTCTTGCCGACCGCCGGCTGCGCGGCGATCAGGTCGGTGAACAGATCGGTCTCGTACATCGAGGCCAGGCCGTTGGCGACAGCGAGCATCCGCTCGAGGCCGGCGCCGGTGTCGATCGACTTGCGCGGCAGTTCGGTCAGCTTGCCGTCGGCGCCGCGGTTGTACTGCTGGAAGACGACGTTCCAGATCTCGACGTAGCGGTTGCCGAGGTTCGGTCCGGTATCGCCCGCGTCGCTCGCGTAGGCCTCGCCGGTGTCGTAGAAGATCTCCGAGCACGGCCCGCACGGACCGGTCGGACCCATCGTCCAGAAGTTATCTTCGTCGAAGCGCGTGATGCGCGAGGGGTCCAGGCCGATGTCGTCGATCCAGATCCGCTCGGCGTCGTCGTCGCCCGTGTGGACGGTCACGTAGAGCTTCGCCGGGTCGAGCCGCATCACGGTCGTGACGAACTCCCAGGCGAACCCGATCGCTTCTTTCTTGTAATAGTCGCCGAACGAGAAGTTGCCCAGCATCTCCAGGAACGTGCCGTGCCGCCCGGTCCGCCCGACGTTCTCGATGTCGCTCTTGGCCCCGGCCACCCGCAGGCAGCGCTGGACCGTCACGGCGCGCGGCGCCGGCGCCGGCTCGTCGCCCAGGAAGACGGGCACGAACGGCTCCATCCCGGCGATCGTGAAGAGCGTGGTGGACATCTCGTCCGGGATCAGGGTCGCCGACGGCAGATGCTTGTGACCTTTGGCCACGAAGAAATCGACGAAGGCCTGACGGAGTTCTTGGCTTCTCATAGCTGACGCCAGATTGTAGCAGAAAAGGGGCCCGGGCTCCTACTAGTCCCGCAGGAAGCCGCGGAGCTTTTCGAGGGCTGTCTGCTGGAGGCGCGAGACGTGCATCTGGCTGACGTTGAGGCGCTTGGCGATCTCGGTCTGGCTGACGCTTTCGTAGAAGCGCAGGTGCAGGATCACGCGCTCGCGGCCGTTGAGGACGCTGAAGGCGCGTTCGATGATCGTGCGGTCCTCGAGCATGGCGAGTTCGACGTCGTCGGAGCCGACCACGTCGGCCAGCGTCTGCGACTTGCCGTCGCCGTCCCCCGAGATCTCGGTGTCGAGCGAGAGCAGGTTGTAGGCCTGGCCCAGTTCCTGTGCTTCGAGGATCTCTTCGTCGGTGGCGTTGAGGTGCTCGGCGAGTTCGTGCACGGTCGGCGAACGGCCGATCTTGATGGAAAGCTTCTCGACCGCGCGGTTGACCGCGAGGTTGAGCTCCTGCAGACGGCGCGGGACCTTGACGGCCCAGCCCTTGTCGCGGAAATAGCGTTTGATCTCGCCGACGATGGTCGGCGTGGCGTACGTGGTGAACTCGACGCCGCGATCCAGCTCGAAGCGGTCGATCGCCTTGAGCAGGCCGAGCGTGCCGACCTGGATCAGATCGTCGAGCGGCTCGCCGCGGTTCGCGAACTTGACCGCCAGATAGCGCACCAGGTTGAGGTGGGCGACGACGAGTTCTCCGCGGAGGCCTTCGTCGCGCGTGGCGGCGAAGCGCGCGAACGCGTCGCGGGTCTGCTGACGATCCCAGCGCGCCGTCTCGGGTTTATCGGACACTACCGACTCCATGCGCTCAGGATGCGAGTCTTTTGATCATGACGAGCCGCGTGCCGGTCTCCGGGCCGGCGTCGTACTCGACGTCGTCCATCAGCGAGCGGATCAGGAACACGCCGAGGCCGTCGATCCGGACCTCGTCCTCCGCGAGCGGGGGCGGCGCGATCGCGACGCCCGAACCGCTGCGGTTCGCGACCGTCACGCGCAGCTGCGTGTCGTCGGTCTCGCACAGGATCTCGATCTGGTCGGCGCCGTCGGCGCTCTGGATCGCGTTCGTGCACGCCTCGGCGACCGCCAGCTTCACGTCTTCGATCTCTTCGATGGTGAAGCGCATGCGGCTGGCGATGGCGGCGACCGCGAGGCGCGCGACGGCGACCCACTCGGCCTTGCGGGGTATGCGCAGTTCGACGCTCTCGACGGTCGCGCGTTCCGGCGGATTCGCGGTCACACGGATGCTTTCATCGCGGCGTCTTCCGAGTCGTAGATGCCGAAGATCTTGACCAGTCCGGTGATGTCGAAGATCTTCTTGATCTGCGGGTTGGTGCAGACCAGATTGACCGTCCCGCCGTGCTCGCGCACGCGCTTGAGGCCGCCGATCAGCACGCCCAGGCCGGTCGAGTCGATGTACCGTACCTTCTCGAGATCGATCACCAGGTTGTAGACGCCCCGATCGATCAGTTCGCCCAGGGCGTCCTTGACCTTGGGAGAGGTGTAGACATCGATCTCGCCGGCCAGTTCGACGATGTTGGTCTCGCCATCGGTCTCGCGGACGTTGACTTTGATGTCCACTTACGCGTCCGTTCGCGTTCCGAGGTCGTCGCGCATCTGCTGCGCGGTCGACCGGCCTTCGTCCACCGCGCCGGAGAAGTTGGAGCGGGCGTTGTCGACGATATCCTTGCCGCGCGCGTACAGGTCCGCCGCGCTGGTCTGCCACTGCGACGTGGCCTCGCCGACCTTGCCGGTCAGGTCGTCGACCTTACCGCGCAGATCGCCGACCTTGCCGCGCAGATCGCCGGTCGCGTCCATCGCGAAGTTGCCGGCCTCGCGCGCCTTGCCGACGAGCATGTCGCGCATGTCTTCCTGCGCGAGCAGCACCGCCGCCGCGCCGCCGACCAACACGCCGATGAGAAGTCCTGCGACGAATCCGCCGCCGCCTTTACCGTTGCTCATGTGAATTTGCTGCTCCTACGAATTTTCGTTGTTAGATCGGTCGCCGCGTCCGTTGACGAGACGCCGCAACCCGGCGCTCACGCCGGAGACGGTCGCGCCGATATTGACGATCGCGGGCGAGACCGCGTCCTTCGTCAGTTGGGCCGTCGACGAGACGTGGCCGGCGACGTCCTCGAGCGATTTCACCACACCGGTCAGACGCGCGATGGTCTGATCGGCCGAATCGGCTATCCCGCCGACCGAGGCGAGCGCCTCGCCGACCGGTTTGCCGAGGGTCTCGATCTGCCGGTCGACCTCGTCCAAGGTGACGTTGACCCGTGCGAGCGTCTTGGCCAGGGCGCTCATCGCGACCATCATGGCGATTCCGACGAGCAGGACGCCCACGCCCACGCCGATGTCCAAGACCATCGCCCAATCGAAGCCTGAATTCGTACTCAAGTCTGCTCTCCTAGGCGACGCGGTTTCCGGAACCTAGGGACCTATTCCCCGTTCCGGCCACTTCTATGCGCCGCTCGTCAGATCGCGCGCATCTCGGCGACCAGTCGCGGGAGGAGCTCCGCCACCCGGGCGACGGCGCGCTCGTCGGTCTCGCGGCCGAGACTCAACCGAAGGACCCCGCCGGCGAGCGACGGCGGCAGGCCGATCGCCTCGATCACGTGGCTGGCCTCCATCGCCCCCGAGGCGCACGCACTGCCCGCCGAGACCGCCACCCCTTCCAGATCGAGCCGCACGACCAGTTGCTCGGAGTCGACTCCGGGGACCGCGATCGAGAGGTTGTTGGCCAGCCGGGGCGCGCCGGCACCGTTGACGACCAGCCCCGGGATGCCGGCCACCAACGCGGCTTGCAGCCGGTCCCGCAGCGCCGCGATCCCGGCCGACCGCGCTTCCCGATCCGTCAGCGTCAGCTCCAGGGCGCGCGCCAGGCCGACGATGCCGGCCACGTTCTCGGTACCGGCCCGCCGCCCGAACTCCTGATTTCCGCCCCGGATCAGCGGCTCGATGCCGACCCCGTCCCGGACGAAGAGCGCACCCACCCCCTTCGGGCCGTAGAACTTGTGCGCCGAGATCGAGAGCAGATCGACCCCCAACGGCCCGACCTCGAGCGGCAGGTAGCCCGGCGCCTGGACGGCGTCGGTGTGGAAGAGCACACCTCGCTCGCGGGCGATGGCGGCCAGCTGGGCGACCGGAGCGACCGTCCCGATCTCGTTGTTGGCGTACATCACGCTGGCCAGGATGGTGTCGGGCCGCAGGGCCGCGGCGAATCCGGCCGGCGAGACCTCGCCACGTGCGGAGACCGGCAGCAGCGTGATCTCGAAGCCCTCGTCGCGGAGCGCTTCGAGCGCGTGCAGGACGGCGTGATGTTCGATGGCGGTCGAGACGATGTGCCGGCCGCGGCCGGCGCTGCGCCGGGCGACGCCGGCGAGCGCGGTGGCGTCGGCCTCGGAGCCGCTGCCGGTGAACACGATCTCCTTCCGCTTTGCGCCGAGCAGGCGCGCGACCGCATCCCGGGCGTCGTCGAGCGCGGCTCGCGCGGCCCGGCCCTCGGCGTGGATCGAGGACGCGTTGTAGCCGCGCTCGCCGAAGTACGGAAGCATCGCCTCGAGGACCTCGGGGCGCACGGCCGTGGTCGCCGCGTGATCGAGATAGATACGCTGCAAGATGATGCTGGATTCCCAGGAGCATCCAAGAGTTCCCGGCTACGATGCGGGTGTGCGATGCTCCGTCGCACGGCTCCGAGAAGTAAGCAACGAGAACGAAGGCGGTCAGAGGGAACTCTGGCCGCCTTCAATCATCTTCCGACCCGTCCGCGGGATCGGCATCGAAGTACGTATGCCCGCGCAGGTTCTCGGGCAGGTTGAACTGCTTGACGGCGTAGTCGTCGTGCGCGTAGTGGTAATCGCGGCCGTACCCGAGGTCCTTCATCAGCCCGGTCGGCGCGTTGCGCAGGTGGAGCGGCACCGGATCGTTGCGCGTCTCGCGGACGTCGGCCATCGCCGCACCGTAGGCCCGGCCGACCGCGTTGGACTTGGGCGCGGTCGCGAGATAGAGCACCGCGTGCGCGAGCGGATAGTAGCCCTCGGGCATGCCCACGAAATGCACCGCCTGCTGGGCCGCCATCGCGACCTGCAGCGCGCGCGAATCCGCCAGGCCGACGTCCTCGGACGCGGCGATCACGATCCGCCGCGCGATGAAGAGCGGATCTTCGCCGGCGTCGATCATCCGCGCGAGCCAGTACAGCGCTGCGTCCGGATCGCTCGCGCGGATCGACTTGATGAACGCCGAGATGGTGTCGTAGTGGTTGTCGCCGCCCTTGTCGTCGTTGGCGGCGCGCCGCTGCATCGCATCGAGGATCGTCTCGCGATCGATGGCGAGCGTGACGCTCGCCGCGAACTCGAGCGCGTTGAGGGCGGTGCGCGCGTCGCCGTTGGCCAAGCCGATCAGGACCGCGCGCGCCTCGGGATCGATGGTCGCGCCCGAGGCGCCCAAGCCGCGGACGGGATCGGCCAGCGCGCGATCGATCAGCGTGCCGACCTCGTCGTCGGCGAGCGACTGCAGCACGAAGACGCGCGAGCGCGAGAGCAGCGCCGAGTTGACCTCGAACGACGGGTTCTCGGTGGTCGCGCCGATCAGCACGATGGTGCCGTTCTCGACGAACGGCAGGACCGCGTCCTGCTGGCCCTTGTTGAACCGGTGGATCTCGTCGATGAACAGCACCGTCCGCTTGCCCATCCGCTTGCGCTGCTGCGCCTCCGCCACGACCTTGCGCAGGTCGGCGACGCCGGCGTTGACGGCCGAGATCTTGGTGAAGTGCGCGCCGGTCGACTGCGCGACGATCTCGGCCAGGGTGGTCTTGCCCGTCCCCGGCGGACCCCACAGGATCATCGACGGGACGTTGTCGTTCTCGATCGCGCGGCGCAAGGCGCGCCCGGGTCCGACGATCTGGTCCTGGCCGACGTACTCGTCGAGCGTGCGCGGCCGCATCCGCGCCGCCAGCGGTGCGCGCTTGGCGTCGTCGCCTTCGGGGTCTTGCGAGAAGAGCGTCGGTTCCATCGTCTGCCCGGCTACGGCTGCGGCGTCGGCGAGGCTTCGGTCTTCGGCTTCTTCGAGAACGGGTTGCGGATCGTGATCTTCTTGGCCGGCACGATCGCCGGGCCCGGACCGCCGGGGAACATCGTGACCACGCCGCGCGACGGATCGGACTCCGCATGCACGTCGTTGGTGAGGGTGTCGTAGGTGATGTGGTCGGCCGCGATCGACTTGGGCGTCCGCACCACGTGCGCGTTCCCGTCGAGCTTGAGCAGGTGGGCCTTGTCGTCGAGCATGCCGGCGTCGGCGTCGGCGACCGTATCGGCGTGCACGTAGTGCACCGTCCCGGTCGCGGTATAGCGCTTCGAGGCGTCGTCGATATCCAGCCGGTCGCAGGTCAGCGTCGCCGGTCCGCCGCCGGCCGACGAGCCGAGATGCGTGCCGAACGCGCCGTTGACGTCGTGCACGACCACGTGGCCGAACAGGCTCGCGAGATGCTTCTTGCCGTTGCCGTCGGCGCGGTCGGCATTGACGTCGCCGCTCGCGCGCGTGATGGTGACGTGGTCGGGGATGCTGAAGTCGCCGCTCTTCGCATTGAAGTCGGCGCTCGTGTAGTGCACCACCCAATCGTCGGAAAGCGCGGGCGAGCCGCTCGGCTCGGGCGTCGGCGACGACGTCGGGCTCGGCTTGGCGCCGGGCGCGGGCGACGGATGGGTCGACGGAAATGTGATGGTGCCGGCCTTCGCGACGGCGTGGCCCTTGCCGGTCGCGGTGTCGTAGCGCACCCGGTCGGCCAGCAGAATCGTCGGCCCGCGCGCGATCCGGACGTCGCCGTCGAGCACCAGCACCTTGGCGACATCGTCGAGCCGCCCGTCGCGCGAGGTCGATTCGGTATCGCCCGAGACGTAGTGCGTGTGGCCGGTCGCGACGTAGGTCTTCGCCTCGCCGTCGATCGCGAGCCGGTCGGTCGTGAGCGTCGATTTCTTCTTGCGGTAGTCGTGCATGACCACATGGCCGGTCAAGGTCAACGTCCGATCGGTGCTGTTGCCGACGGCGCTGTCCGCCCGGACGTCGCCGCCCGGCCGCGTGATGTAGACCGCATTGGGGAACTCGTAGTCGTTGGTCTGGTAGTTGAAGTTCATGTCGATGTACTGGATGTGCCAGACGCCGAACGTCGCGACCGGCTGCACCGGAGCGAGCGGGATCACGAGCGGCGCGGGCGTCTTCCCCGGCGCGGGCGTCGCGCCCAGCAGCAGCGCGAACAGGCCGACCGCCGCGAGCGCGCGCCTCATCGCGGTCCTCCGGGCATGCCGGCCGACGGAAGTTCGACGGTGCCTCGATGCGCCTGGCAGGCGCCGCTGAGCGTGTTGCAGACGACGTGCTCGGCGACCAGGGTCTGCTCGCCCTTCTGGATGTGCACGTCGCCGTCGGCCGTCATCGTGTGCGAGCCCTGATCGAGCGTCCCGCTCCGCGCGGTCAGCACCATCGCGCCCTGGGTGTACTGCATGTCGCCCGTCGCGACGTAGCGCGCCGCGGACTGGTCGATCTGCACGTTGTCGGCCATCAGCGTCGAGGGCGCACCCGAACCGGACGCGCCGGACGCGCCCGGCGCGACCGCGCCCGACATGTCGTGCATCACCACGTGGCCGCTGAGGACCGCGTGCTTCGACTTGATATTGCCGCTCGCGCGATCCGCATTGACGTCGCCGCCGATCCGGACCATCGAGACGTGGTTGGGCGTGTTGAAATCGCCGGTCTTGAGATTGTAGTTGACGACCGTCATGTGCACCGTCCACACGCCGAACTTGGCCGTGGTCTTGCCGCCCGCACCGGTCGACGGCACGGGCAGGGTCATGGCGGCGGCCGCGATGGCGGCGATCAGACGGATCATGGTGCGGGCGTTACTCTGCTTTGCGTTCCTTGACGACGGGCCGGACGACCTGACCCAGCTTCTCGGTCAGCTCCTCAAACGTGACCACGCCTTCGCGCAGCACCCGCGGTTGCGGGCCGGTCAGGTCGATGACGGTCGATTCGAGCTGGTATCGGGTGGGCCCGTTCTCTATCAACAGGTCCGCGGGGGGTAAATGTTCCCGATCCCCGTCGCCGCGGTAGGCTTGGGAGCCGCTGATGTTGGCCGACGTGGTCGCGAGCGGCCCGCAGCGGTCGAGGATCGCGCGGCTCAGCTCGTCGTCGGGGACGCGGAATCCGAGCGTCGGGAAGCCGGAAGTGATCTCGTCGCTCACCCAGGCCGGCCGGCGGACGATCAGCGTCACCGGACCGGGCAGCAAGCGCTTCGCGGCTAGGACCGCGAGCGGGTTGTCGCGCGCGAACTCCAGGAACTCGGGCACCGATCCCAGGTGGAAGGTGAGCGGTTTGCTGTCCGGGCGGCGTTTCGAGCCGTAGATCCGGTCGACCGCGCCGATGTCGTACGGATCGCAGCCGATCCCGTAGACGGTATCCGTCGGGAAGATCAACAGGCCGCCGGAAAAGATGACGCGCGCGGCCTCCTCGACGACCTCGCCGACCGGGGTCTCGCGCGCGTCGACGGCCCGAAGGGTCTGGGTCACACGCGAACGCGCGCGCCGGTCCCGATCGCGACGCACGATAGCGGGTCGTCGGCGACGATCGCCGGCACGCCGGTCACTTCCGAGAGCAGCTTGTCCAGCCCGCGCAGCAGCGCGCCGCCGCCGGTCAGGATCACGCCGCGGTCGATGATGTCGGCGGCGAGCTCCGGCGGCGTCTTCTCGAGCACGGCCTTGACCGCTTCGACGATCGCGCCGACCGGTTCCGAGAGCGCTTCGCGGATCTCTTCGCTGGTGATCTTGACGGTCTTCGGCAGGCCGTTGATGAGGTCGCGTCCGCGGATCTCCATCGCCAGCTCTTGCTCGAGCTTGTACGCGCTGCCGATCTTGATCTTCACCTCTTCGGCCGTGCGCTCGCCGATCATCAGGTTGTAGACGCGCCGGATGTAGCGCACGATCGCGTCGTCGAGCTTGTTGCCGGCGACCCGGATCGATTGCGAGACGACCACGCCGCCGAGCGAGATGACCGCGACGTCGGTCGTGCCGCCGCCGATGTCGACCACCATGCTGCCGCTGGGTCCGTCGATCGGCAGGCCCGCGCCGATCGCGGCCGCCATCGGTTCTTCGATGATGTCGACCGTGCGCGCGCCGGCGAGCTTGGCCGCGTCTTTGACGGCCCGCTCTTCGACCGAAGTGATCTCGGCCGGCACGCAGATCGCGACGTTCGGTTTGGGGCTGAACAGCGACGACCAGAACGAGCGGTCCTTCATCACTTTCTTGATGAAGTACGAGAGCATCGCCTCGGTCACTTCGAAGTCGGCGATCACGCCGTCGCGCAGCGGACGGATCGCCTGGATGTGCGCCGGCGTCTTGCCGAGCATCAGGCGCGCCTCCTCGCCGACCGCGAGGATGCGGCCCGTGTTCATGTCCTTCGCGACCACCGAGGGCTCGCGAAGGACGATGCCCCTGCCTCTGACGTGCACGAGCACGTTGGCCGTGCCCAGGTCGATACCGATATCCAAAACCGAACTCCGTGACGTTGTGTGATTGACGGGAAAAGCGAGTGGCGCTTACGTGGGCGCCGGGCTGACGCGCTCGTAGGCGCTGGTCTCGAACAGGCCGGCCGGCTCGACCAGGGGCGTGACGCCGCTGGAGCGCTGGACCTGTCCGCCCAGCTCCGAGAGCAGTTCTTCGAGCCGCTCGTAGCCGCGGTCGATGTACTCCAAGCCGATGATCTCGGTCTCGCCGGAGGCGGCCAGGCCGGCCACGACCAGCGCCGCGCCGGCGCGGATGTCGGGCGCTTCGACGGGCGCGCCCGAGAGCTGCGCGACGCCTTTGACGATCGCGGTATTGCTCTCCATCGAGACGCGGACGTCGGCGCCCATGCGCGCGAGTTCGTTGACGTACGAGAAGCGCGCGTTGAAGATCGACTCTTC
>JANWKW010000079.1 GCA_025451135.1 Vulcanimicrobiia bacterium
ACGTGCGTCTCGAGCTGCGGATCGCACCCACCCATGGTCGCGAGTTTCTTCGCCGTCGAACGGACGCTCTCGCATGCCCTCACGGTCTTCTTCTGCCTGGGATTCTATCTCCAATATCTCGGCTATTTCGCGTTGGTCCGCAAGTATGCGTAATGGATAGCGAGATGTTCGCGCGCGGCGAGAAGATGATGCGGCTCGTCGACGGCGATAAGGTGACGGATCATCTGCTGGCGCGGTACGCGGAGATCGCGCCGGACTTCGCGACGTACCTGGTCGAGTTCGTGTTCGGCGAGATCTATTCGCGCGACGGCGACCTCAAGCAGCGCGAACTGGTCGCGATCTCGTCGCTCGCGACCATGGGTGGGTGCGATCCGCAGCTCGAGACGCACGTGAACGGCGCGTTCAACGTCGGGCTGACCGAGGCCGAGATCGTCGAGGCCGTGATGACGCTGATCCCGTACATCGGCTTCCCCCGCGCGCTAGTCGCGATGCGGATCGTCAAGCGCGTCGCCGACGCGCGGCGTAGCGCGCCATGAATGCGATCGGCGAAGCATGGGGCATGGCCGTGCTGGACCGCATTCCTGCGGTCGGCCGCGGAGCGGTTCCACTCGCGTACTGCGTCTACGTCCTGTGCGCGATCGCGATGTTCGCGATGTCGTACGTCACGGGCTCCTGGGCTTCGTGGCTCTTCCTCGCGCCGTTGTGGACCGGCGTTATGGCGATCGGCAAATCCGCCGCGCGAGTGGAGCGGGCAGCCGGGAGTTGGGACACCGACGGATCCCTGGCGATCCACTCGTTCAAGGGCGATCTCCGTTTCATCCGCAACGCCCCCCTGCTATTCTTCTGGGCGGGGCTGATCGCCAATACGGTTCAACATCCGGCCCGAAGTCTGATCGCCGATGTCTGTTGGTGCGCTACGACGGTACTCATCCCGCTTCAGGATGCGGCGGTCGCCGCGAAATTCGATCGCCTCGTCCCGGACCCCTGAGGAATAGCGTTCTTTCGGCCTCGCGCTTCGATGTCCGAAAACGGCTAGTCTCCCGCCGGGCTAGGTGCTAGAGTCGGGGCATGGTCCTCGATGACGACGCCTGCTACCGCGCCTTGCGCACTCACGACGCCCGGTTCGACGGGCGGTTCTTCGTGGCCGTGCGGTCGACCAGGATCTACTGCCGTCCGATCTGCACGGCGCGCCCGGTCAAGCGCGAGAACTGTCGGTTCTACGCGACGGCCGCCGAGGCGGAATCGGCACGCTATCGGCCCTGTCTGCGCTGCCGGCCGGAGCTCGCGCCCGGCAACGCGAGCGTCGATGCGAGCGCGCGTCTGGCGCACGCGACCGCCCTCGCGATCGAGAACGATACCTACGGAGACGGCGGCTTCGCCGAGATCGCGCGCCGGCTGGGCGTGACCGACCGGCATCTGCGGCGCGTCTTCGGCACGGAGTTCGGCGTCTCGCCGGTGGCCTACGCGCAGACCCAGCGTCTGCTGCTCGCGAAGCGGCTGCTGACCGACACGGCGATGTCCGTCACCGATGTCGCCTTTGCGAGCGGGTTCTCGTCGCTACGGCGATTCAACGCGCTCTTCGTCGAGCGCTATCGCCTGCGGCCGCTCCAGCTGCGGAAGAAACGCGAGTCGGAACCCGCCAACGCATCCGCCGCGATCGAGCTCAACATCGCGGTGCGCCCGCCGTTCGCGTGGAATGCGCTGGCCGCATTTCTCTCGTCCCGCACCATCGACGGCGTCGAGGAGGTCGACGCGACGTCGTACCGGCGGACCGTTCGGGTCGTCCGGGGCGAAAAGGTGCATGCGGGCTGGATCGAGATCGCTCCCGCCGAGAAAGCGAATGCGCTGCGTCTGCGGATCGCGAGTTCCCTGCTGGGCGTGTTGCCCGCGGTGCTCGGCAAGGCGAAGCATCTGACCGACGCATCGTCCGACCCCGTCGCGATCGCGGCGGTCCTGGGCGACCTCGCCGCGGGCGAGCCGGGCTTGCGGGTACCGGGCGCGTTCGACGGATTCGAAGTCGCGGTCCGCGCCGTGCTCGGCCAGCAGATCACCGTCAAGGCGGCGCGCACGCTGGCGGCACGGTTCGCCGCGACGTTCGGCACCGCGGTCGAGACACCGTATCCCGGCCTGCGCCTGCTCTTCCCATCGGCCGGCGCGATCGCCGGCAGGTCCGTCGACGAGATCGCGCGCCTCGGCATCATCGCCTCGCGCGTCCGCACGATCCTGGCGCTTGCGTCGGCGATCGCAGACGGAACGCTCTCGCTCGAGCCGGGGGCCGATATCGACGCGACGCTCGACGCGCTGCGCGCGCTGCCCGGCATCGGCGAATGGACGGCGCAGTACGTCGCGATGCGGGCGCTCGCGTGGCCGGACGCCTTTCCGCACACCGACCTCGGCGTGATGAAGGCGCTCGGCGAGAAGAACCCCAAGCGCGTGCTCGAGGCCGGCGAGGCCTGGCGACCGTGGCGCGCCTACGCCGTGATGCATCTGTGGAGAACGCTATGAGCCGCGCCTATCGCTACTACGACGCGCCCACCGGTCCGATGCTGCTGGTCGCGACCGAGGACGCCATCTGCGGCCTCTACTTCGCCGGCCCGCAGCGCAAGCGCGAACTCGTGCCGGACGGCGACGCCATCCCCGACGACGGCCGACCGATCCTGGCGGACTGTGCGCGCGAACTCGACGAGTACTTCGCCGGCACGCGCACCGTCTTCGACGTTCCCGTGAAGCTGCAGGGAACGCCGTTCCAACTGACCGTCTGGAACGAACTTGCCAAAGTCGGCTACGGCACGACCATGTCGTACGGCGAACTGGCGCGGCGGGCCGGCCTTCCGAAAGAGGCGGTCCGCGCCGTCGGTTCGGCCAACGGCAGCAACCCCGTCTCGATTATCATCCCGTGCCACCGCATCATCGGCGCCGACGGCAGCCTGACCGGCTACGGCGGCGGCCTGGAGAATAAGCGCATGCTGCTGGATCTGGAATCGCGCGAGCAGGCCTTGCTGTAGGGAATGCGCCTCGCGCCGCCAAGCCTGCAGACATGAAGCGATTGGTCGTTGCCTGTGCTGCGGTCGCGGCACTCATCCTGCCCGGCGTCGCGTTCGCCGCCGGCGCGTTCAGCTACCCGCCCGCACCCAAGGGCGATGTCACCGACACCTACTTCGGAACGGTCGTCCCGGACCCGTATCGCTGGCTGGAGAGCATCGACTCGCCGCAGACGGTCGCCTGGGTCGCAGCCGAAGGCGCCCTGACCCGATCGTATCTGGACGCCATCCCGCAGCGGGCCGCGATCGCGCGGCACCTGCGCGCGCTCGCGAACTACGAGAAGATCGGCGCGCCGTCGCACGTCGGCAACCAGTACTTCTACTACTACAACTCGGGTCTCCAGAATCAGTCGGTCCTCTACACGATGACCGGCTCGCACGGCCGACCGCGCGTTCTGATCGATCCGAACACACTCAGTACCGACGGAACGGTCGCGCTCGGCTCGACCGCGACGACCAACGACGCGAAATACATCGCCTATTCGACGCAATCGTCGGGCTCGGATTGGCAGACGTGGCACGTCCGTGCGATCGCGACCGGCAAGGACCTGCCCGATACCCTGCTGTGGAGCAAATTCTCCGGCGCGTCGTGGCTGGCCGACGACAGCGGCTTCTACTACTCGCGCTATCCGGCGCCGAAGGCCGGCGAGACGTTCAAGGGCGCGCTCTCGGGGCAGACGGTCTACTTCCACAAGCTCGGCACGCCGCAGTCGGCCGACACGGTGTTCTTCGCCAACCCCACGCATCCGCAGGAGTACAATAGCGCGTTCGTCACGCTCGACGGCCGCTACGTGCTGATCTACGTATCGGGCGGGAGCACGATCAACAACGATGTCTACTACGTCGACCGCATGGAGCGCGGCCGGCCGGTCCATCCGCTCTTCGTCAAGCGCGACGCGCAGTACGGCTACGTGGACAACGTCGGCTCGCACTTCCTGTTCACCACCACGCTCGGCGCGCCCAACACCAAGATCGTGGCGCTCGACCTGGCGAAGCCGGCGGTGCTGACGACCGTCATCCCGCAGGCGAAGCAGGCCCTCCAGGGCGTCTCGACCGCCGGGCACCGCATGTTCGCGCAGTATCTGACCGACGCGCACTCGGCCGTCAAGGTCTACGACTACAGCGGCCGGCTGATCCGGACGGTCGCGCTCCCGGGCCTCGGCACGGCCAGCGGATTCGACGGATGGCCGACCGACTCGACCGTCTACTACACGTACTCCGGCTATACGTCGCCGGCGATAACCTACGCGTACGACATCGCCGCCGGCACGAGCCGGCTCTACCGCAAGCCGAAGATCGCCTTCGACGCGGCGCAGTACACCACCAAGGAGGTCTTCTACACGAGCAAGGACGGTACGCGCGTGCCGATGATGATCTCGTACAAGAAAGGCCTCGCGCTCGACGGCACCAATCCGACCATCCTGTACGGCTACGGCGGCTTCGATATCGCCATGACGCCGCATTTCTCGACGACGATCGCGACCTGGCTGGGGATGGGCGGCGTCTACGCCGTGGCCAACATCCGCGGCGGTTCGGAATACGGCGAGGCTTGGCACCAGGGCGGCATGCTCGCGAACAAGCAGAACGTGTTCGACGATTTCGTCGCGGCCGCGCAGTATCTGATCGCGAACAAATACACCTCGACCCCGAAGCTCGCCATCAACGGCGGCTCGAACGGCGGCCTGCTGATGGGCGCGGTCGAGAACCAGCGGCCGGATCTGTTCGGCGCGGTGGTCGCGCAGGTCGGCGTGATGGACATGCTCCGGTTCGACAAGTTCACCGTCGGCCACGGCTGGATCAGCGACTACGGCTGCTCGACCTGCAGCCCGGATCAGTTCAAGACGCTCTACGCCTACTCGCCGCTGCACAACGTCAAGCCGCAGGCGTATCCCGCCACGCTCGTGATGACGGCCGACCACGACGACCGGGTCTTCCCGGCGCATTCGTTCAAGTACACGGCCGCCATGCAGGCCGCGCAGACCGGCGACGCGCCGATCCTGCTGCGCGTCGAGACCAAGTCCGGTCACGGCGGCGGCGCACCGATCTCGATGACCATCAACGAGTGGGCCGACATCTACGCGTTCCTGGTGAAGAACCTCGACGTGACGGTCCCGGCGAGCTACTAGGGGACGTCCTTGGCGTAGAAGATCTCGGGATCGCCCGGATCGAGGTCCAGTTCGCCGCGGCGCACGTAGCCGTGCTTGAAGAGCAGCGCGTGCATCGCGGCGTTCGTCGCATTCGTCGACGTGTAGACGCGCGTTCCGGGACACGCCGCTTCGACGTGCGCGAACAGCAGCGTCGCCAGACCCTGGCGCCGCGCGTGCCCGGCGACCGCGACCAGCCACACGAATGGCCTGCCGAAGAACTCGCGATTCCAGACGACGAACGCGATCGGGCCGACGCCTTCGTCGATCACCGCGACTTCGTCGTTGATGACGGCGGCCTTGATAAAGGCCGACTTCTCCCAGGGCGTCTGCGCGAGGATCGCGACGAGGCCTGGGACGTCCGAGGGCGTCGCCATCCGGATGGCGGCCACGCTAGCGCATGCTCGCGAGCAGTTCGGCGATGGTCGGTGCGGTCGCGAGCAGCTCGCGCGTGCGCCGCAGCACCATGCCGTCTTCGAGCATCGCGTCGAAGAGCGCGATCAGGCGATCGTAGTAGCCCTCGTAGTTGAGCAGACCGACCGGCTTGTCGTGGATCTCGAGCTGGCGCCAGGTGACGATCTCGAAGAACTCGTCCATCGTGCCGAAGCCGCCCGGGAGCGCGACGAACCCGTCGCTCAGGTCGGCCATCAGGGCCTTGCGCTCGTGCATGGTCTGCACGACGTGCAGCGCGGTGACGCCGCGATGCGCGATCTCGACGGTCGCCAGGGACGCCGGGATCACGCCGATCACCTCGCCGCCGGCCGCGAGCGCGGCGTCGGCGAGCGCGCCCATCATGCCGACCTTCCCGCCGCCGAACACCACCCCGATGCCGCGTCGCGCGAGCTCCGCACCGACCTCGGCCGCGAGCGGCAGATAGGCGTCGCCGCGTCCGCCGCGCGCCCCGCAGAAAACCGCGATACGTTTCATGTCGCCAAGCAGGTACGCTTCGCCGGGCGAGAGCACCTCGCGGTATGCCGGACGATAACCGGCGGCTGGTCTACTCGAGCGATGGCGGCATGCCGGCCGAGCCGAAGCGCGAACGGCCGCAGCAGAAACAGACGAGCGCGGTCCCCGACGACGGCGTCGTGCGGGTCGCACGCGCCCCGCGCCGCGGCGGTGTCTCGAGCGTCGTGACCGGACTCGCCGAGCGCGAGATCGCCGAGGTCGCGAAGCAGCTCAAGAAGCTCTGCGGTTCGGGCGGAACGGCCAAGAACGGCGTGGTCGAGATCCAGGGCGACCATCGCGATGCGATCGTCGCCTGGTTCGAAAAGCAAGGCCGGAAGGCGAAGAAGGCGGGCGGCTGACGCATTCGCGTCGCCGCCCGCCGTCGACTTATGCGGTGACGAGCGCCTGATCGCCGACGCCGGCGTTGCGCAGAGCTTCGTGGATCATCTGGTCCTGGATCTCGCGGACGGCCCAGCGCGCCTGCGCGTCCGGCGCGAGCCGGTCGATCGGATCGAAGTACAGGAACGCCTTGCCGGGCTTGACGCTGGGCGCCGCGTAGACCGCGATGCCGTTGGCGCGATCGTAGTACTCGTAGGAGTGCACGTCGCGCTTGCCGCCGCCGCCCGGCGCATCGCACACGAAGGTCGGCGTGTTGAAGCCGGCCGTGCTGCCGCGGACGAACTTCTCGATATCGGTCGCGGTCTGGATGGTGGTGCGCAGCTCTTCGACGCCCTTGACCATGTCGTGCATGTAGACGTAATACGCGTGCACGTTCATCATGCCCAGGCGCTTGACGAGCAGGGTCATCCGCTCGGGCGTGTCGTTGACGCCGCGGATGAGGACCGACTGGTTTCGCACGAAGATGCCGCGCTCGAAGAGCATTCGCATCGCGCGCTGAGTGATGCCCGTGATCTCCTCGGGCGCGTTGAAGTGGGTGTGCAGCACCACGTCTTTGCCGAGCTTGCGGCCCCGGTCGACGACCTGGGTGATCGCGTCGAGCCACTTGGTGTCCGTGATGATCTTCATCGGCATGATGGCCGGGCCTTTGGTCGCGAAGCGCATCCGCCGGACGTGCGGGATGTCGAGCAGGGCGTTGCCGATCAGTTCGATATTCTTGGGCGGCAGCTGGTACGTGTCGCCGCCCGAGATCACGATATCCTCGAGTTCGGGGCGCTCCGCGATGTACGCGAACGCGTCCTGCCATTGCGCGGGCGTCTTGGCCAGCGAGACCTTGTCGACGTTCTCGGTGTCCGGGCCGATCGCGTACGAGCGCGTGCAGAACCGGCAATACACCGGGCAGACGTTGAGCGGCAGGAAGAGCGCCTTGTCGACGTAGCGGTGGACCAGGCCCGGAACGGGGGAGTCGTCCTGTTCGTGCAGCGAGTCGAGCGTGAGGCGCGGGTGGTCCGGCAGCAGCGACGAGGCGACCGGCACGAACTGGCGACGGATCGGATCGTTGATCGGATCGTTCCAGTCGATCAGCGAGATCGCATAGGGCGAGACGCGCACGGCCATCGGGGCCTTGGCGAAGCCCTCCGCGACGTCGGCGAAGAACTCCGGCGAGCACACTCCCTTGATCGTCTCGAGCAGCTCTTCCGGCGTCTTGACGGAGTTCTTCTGCTGCCAGAGATGGTCCATGAAGGTCGCTTCGTCGACGTCCTTATAGGCCGGGACGTGGCGCCAGAACTCGCCCTCCTTGAGATTGCGGTAGTCGAGGACGTCGTCGGTGACGGGCGGCTTCTTGTGCGCGATGGCGGTCATGCTTGGGCTCCCTGATATTTCGCGTTGAAGTAGGCGTGGATCGCGGGGTTGTCGCGCAGCGTCTGCAGCGCGGTGTCGGCATGGCCCTTGCAGTAGCCGTTGCCTACGATCATGGTGATGTCCTTACCGACGCCTTCTGCGCCCAGCGCCGCGGCCGTGAACGAGGTCGACATCGAGAAGAAGTAGACGATCGCGTCGTCCTTCGCGCACAGGATCGAGGCGAGTTCGGTGCCCGGCACGTTGACGCAGTTGACGACGACGTCGGCGAGCTCGGGCGCGTGGGCGGCGACCGCGGCGCTCGTCCCGAGCGCGTCGCGCGCGTCCGAGCGGACCAGCGCGTCGACCAAGCCGGCGTGCACGAGCAGGCGCGCCGACGGCGTGGTCAGGTCGGGCACGACGCCGATCACGCGTCCGGTCGCGCCGGCGCGCAGTTTGGCCTGCGCGCACGAGAGCATGCCGCTCTTGCCGTCCGCGCCGATCACCACGACCGTCTGCCCGGGCTTCACCAGGCGTTTGACCTGGGCGGGCGCGCCGGCGACGTCGAGCACCGCGAGCGCGACGTTCTCGTCGATATCGGACGGTAGTTTGGCCCACAGGCCGCTCGCGAACAGGATCGCCTTGGCTTTGACCCAGATGCGCCCGGTCGCGACGTCGACGCGTTCGATCGATTCGAGGTGCAGCGGCGTGAGGGTGAGCGAGACGAGCGAGGCGATGCGGTCGCCGGGCGCGACGTCGACGCCGCGCAGCGCGCGGCCGACCTCGAGCACCCGGCCGATGAACATGCCGCCCGAGCCGGTGACCGGGTTGTGCTGTTTGCCGCGCTCGCGGACGATGCGTTCGACGTGCGCTGCGATCTTGTCGGCATCGCCGGCCTCCGCGTCGGCGATCTGCTTGAACGACGCCGAATCGATGTTGAGGGTCTCGACCTCGCACAGGATCTCGTTCTCGCACGCGACCGGCGTGCTGTCGATCTTCCAGGCGCTCTGGGGCATCGCGCCGGCCGGCTCGATAACGCGATGCGTGCCGAGCGCGTGCGGACGTTCGAACGTCACGCTCACAGCGCGACCGGGATGCCGCCGCGCTCGAACGGCGACGAGAGCACGATGGTGGTCTTGGTCCGCGCCATGCCGGGGACGACTTTGAGGCGCGAGAGCAGATCGTCGAGATGTTGGGTGGAGCGCGTCATCGCCTTGCAGATGTAGGCCTCCTCGCCGGCCACGCTGTGGATCTCCACCACCTCGGGCATCGCGCCGAGCGCGCTCATGAACGGTTCGTACGCGCAGTCCGGCGTCGTATAGCAGCTCACGAACGCGATCAACTCGTAGCCGAGCCGCTTGGCATCGAGTTGGGCGGCATAGCCGCGCACGAATCCGCGCGCCTCGAGGCGCTTCACCCGGTCGTGGACGGCGGGCGGTTTGAGCCCCACCAGGATGCCGAGTTCGGCGAACGTCGAGCGTGCATTGCGCTGCAGCGCGTCCAGCAGACACAGGTCCAGTTCGTCGAGGTCGGCCGATTCGGAGCGATTAATCATTCGGAGATACCTACCAGGGTTCGAAAAACGTTCGTTTTCCGAACGCTAGTATACCGCGTTTGTTCGGCCCTGCCTAGGGGCGGGACGGACTCGAGGGGCTCCGGGCCGTAAGGGACCGGGGTGAGCACCGCAGCGACCCTCCGATGCGCCCTGGCCCTCGCGGCCTCGCTCGTACTGGGGGCTTGCTCGGCTGGGAGCGGCGCCGATCCGCACGCGATGCGGTTCGACCT
>JANWKW010000080.1 GCA_025451135.1 Vulcanimicrobiia bacterium
CCGCCGTCGCAGCCTCCCGAGACGGCCGACGACGGCAGCGACGATCCGACGTTCTGGTGGTCGCTGCTGTTCATCGGGTTCATCGTGTTCGTCGTGGTTTGGAGCCAGCGCGGCAAGAAGGGGCGAGGCGGGTACTGGAGCGGCGGCTTCGGCGGCGGGTCCTTCGGCGGGGGATCGTTCGGCGGCGGCGGCGGTTTTTCGGCCGGCGGCGGCGGCTTCGGCGGCGGCGGCGCGTCCGGCGGCTGGTAACGCCGCGCGTTTGACAAGGATGCGCGTCGCTGATATCCTATGTCGACGACGCGCGCATCCCGCCGCGATCGAGATGAAAGGAGGACGAGCCCGCTATGATCTCTGCATTCACCATTACGACCCAACGAAACCGCATGGTCGGCGCGCTCGTCGCGCGCCCCTCATCGAGTTCTTCGGCTTCCGGCTAGCGCTGCAGAGCTAGTCCGTCGTTCCGAAGACCCTCGATGACCATCGAGGGTCGTTTTCTATCCCAACGTCACTTCACTCTTCGACGAACGAGGCAATCATGGACCTTTGGCTGGAAGCCGAAGTCCGTGCGCGCCGCGACGAACTGTACGCAGTCGCTCGACTGGCCAGGCTGATCCGCCTCGCCGAGAGCGGCCGAAGTATCGGGCTTCGCGGGCGCATCGCGAACTTCATCAGCATCTTCTTGTGACCGCTAGATGTCGTCGAGGGAGAGCGCGGTATCCGCGCCCTCCCACCGGCGCAGGAAGGCCGCCATCGTCTCGGCCGACTCCGGGGCCTTGCCGGCCTTCCGGAAGGCGACGCTCAAACCGTACAGAGCGCGCGGATCGTTCGGGTAATGCGCGAGCGCTTCGCGGAACGCGGCGATGGCATCCGCGAACGCTCCGCTGCGGAGATAGAGCCCGCCTAGCGCCTCGATCGCGGGGATCGGCGGTAGATACTCGGCATCGTAGTTCTCGAACTGCTGCGACGCGAGCACGCGAAGCGCGCGCGCTGCGGCGTTGGTCTTGCCGTCGTGCTCGTCCAAGCGCGCCTGCGCCATGATGCCCAGCGGGCTGGCCTTCTGCGCGCTCGGGAGGCGGGCGAAGGCCCTCCGAGCGAGTTCGATCTCGCCGGTGCGGACGAGCGCGAGCACCCTCGCGGCGGCGAGCGTCGCGTCGCGCTCGTCGGACTCGGCGAGGACGTCGGCCCATCGCCCGAAACGGACAAGCACCGTCGAGGTCGGGTCGCGGCTCGGATCGAGCGCCTTCGCACGATCCGACCAGACCATGGCCCGGCCTTCGTCGCCGAGGACCATCGCGGCCGCGTAGCCGATCGCGACGTCGTGCCCTTCGTAGACCGACGGATCGGCGCCGGGTTGCGCCCGCAGGCGCTCGGCCAGCGCGTACGCTCGTTCGGAGGACGCGATCGCCGCGGCGTACGCGCCCGTCTCGATCCAGGCGTGCGCCGGCATGTGCGCGAGATGCTCCTGTTCGGGCGCGAACGTCATCGCGTCGAGTCGCCGGGCGCATGCGATCGCGGACGCGCGATCCGCGGCGTCATCCTCGGCGTGGATGCACAGGTGGTTCGCCATCGGATGCTGCGGATCGCGCGCGAGCACGCCGGCGGCGAGCATCCCGACGCGCGCCCAATCGTCGCTCTGGCCCGAGTCGGCGAGCGCCTCGGCATAGAGCATCGCCACGTCATCGTCGGCGGGATATTTCGCAGCGAGCAGGCCCATCCGCTGGCGGTAGACAGCCTCGTCGCGTGCGTGGTCGTTCCAGATTCCGGCGTAGCGCGCGGCGAGGGCGTCGATGAGGTCGCGGTCGCGCGGCGCGGCGGTGGTCTCGACGGCGACGGCGCGAGCGATCAGCGGCTGCGCTTCGGCGAAATCGGCTGCGTCGAGCGGTTCGTTGACATTCGGTCCGAACGCCAGCGCCTCGCCCCAGTACGCCACCGCCGAGGTCGGGTCGAGCGCGGCCGCAGCCCGGTAAGCCCCAAGCGACGCGTTGCGATTGTAGGCGTAATAATCGAGCAGGCCGCGATCGAGGAGCGCCGAAAGCGCGAGCGCCGCAACGCTCACGAGAAGACCTGCTGCGTCCCGGATTGGAATGCGGCGATGGCCTCGCGCCACGCGGGGGGCACGGCGATCGTGCAGTTCTCGGCGAAATCGAACGCGACCATCGCGGTGCGGCCGTGCGCGGCGCGATGGCCCGCGTCCTCGCTCCAGACCTCGTATTCGAAGTCGAACGACTTGGTCCCGATGCGCGGGATGGCACAACCGACCGCGATCCGTTCGCGATACGAGAGCTGACGTTCGTATTTGAACTCGATCCCGGCTTGTATCATGCCGTGACGGCCGTTGATATCGGTCCCCATCACCCGCGCGAAATACTCGGCGCGCATGGTCTCCGCCCAGCGGATATAGGCCACGTTGTTCACGTGACGCATCATGTCGATGTCGGCGAAGGGCACGGTGAACCGGGTGACGAGCGGAAAGCCTTCGAGCATGGAGGCACCTTCGAGCCGCCCGGCCCCGAACCCGGGTCCGGAGATAAACGTCGCTGGACACGAGGGCGCCGGGTAGGATACCATCCTTCGTAGTCAGGTGGCGGCCCAACACGGGCGCGTAGCTCAGTGGGAGAGCATCCGCTTCACACGCGGGGGGTCGTTGGTTCAATCCCAACCGTGCCCACCATTTGGTCAGCAGGCCTCGGCGTCGTCCGGGGCCTGTTCCTTCGGCCGACAATGAGGGTTGACCCGGCACCCCTCGTAGGGTACACTCTCGCTTTGTAACGAACAGGGCCTGGAGCACCAGGAATGGCCCTGGCGTTGTAGCTCAGTTGGTTAGAGCGCCGCCCTGTCACGGCGGAGGTCGTGGGTTCGAGCCCCATCAACGTCGCCATGTGAAGAGTCCCGCTGCGGTTGCAGCGGGACTCTTTTTGCTCGCATCGCCGGTCGAGTTTGTCGCGGGGCGGTCGATCGTCGGTGGGCGAGCGGAGAACGTGGCGGGCGCTCCCGGGATGCGGTAGGGGAAACGCTGCTCGTAGCAATCGACGGGTCACGGCGGTCGGGCTTCGAGCATTTCACGGGCATGAAACGTCGCAGCAATCGGTTCCTCACCTGGGCGCTCGCGATCTCGCTGGCCGCCCACGCGATACTCATCTACTGGGCACAGGACCTGAGCCGGAGTCAGGCCGACCCCGAACAGCCGGTGCAGCATTTCCGCATCGATCGCCCGAAGCGGGTCCCGCCGCCGCCGACCGTCATCGTGACGCCGAAGCCGGTCGTGCCGGCCACCCCCCAGCAGACCACCCGGCATCAGCCGCCCGCCCCGCCGCGCGTCTCGAGCGGCGACAAGACATCGAGCGGCAATCGCCCGGGACCCATCGTCGGGCCCGATAGCGGTCCGTCGGGCGTCGGACCGACGGGTCCGGTCGAACCGCCGGCACCGACCGAAGCGCCGACCGCCTCGTGCGCTGCCCCCGACGTTCCCGCCCACGTGGTCGACACGGCGACCGCCGAGACGCCCGAGGTCGCGCAGGAGCAAGGCCTAACCGGCACCACCCAGGTCGAGGTCTCGATCGACCCCGACGGCGCGATCACGGCGACCAGCATCTATCGCTCGTCAGGCAGCCAGGCGCTCGACACCGCCGCCCTTGCGGCCGCGCGGCAGAGCACCTACAAGGCGGACGTCCGCAACTGCGAAGCCGTCGCGGGCAGCTATCTCTTCACGGTGGTGTTCCAGTGATCGCGGCGCTCACCGCGCCCGTCGAGGCGCTGCCGTCGTCCGCGTTCGCCTACGACGCGTCCGCGCCGCTAACGGTCCGCGTCGTTTCGACCAGCGCGAAGGACGGCGTTCGTTCGCGACTGGTGACGTTCGCATCGGCGAACGGCCGACGCCTCACCGCGGAGATCGTCTCGCCCCTCGCCCCGTCCGCGTCGCGCGCGGGCGTGCTGTTCGTGCACTGGTTGGGCGCGCGCAAGTCCACCAATCACACCGAGTTCGAACCCGATGCGAAGGCATTGGCGAAGAAGGGCGCGACCTCGGTGCTGCTCGACGCGCAATGGTCGGAGCAGCAATACGGCTCGCGCGAATGGTTCATGCAGGTCCGCACGACCGACACCGATTACGCGAAGTCGATCGATCAGGTGGTCGACCTGCGGCGCGCGCTCGACCTGCTGCAGGCCCAACCCGGCGTCGATCCGGACCGGATCGCGTACGTCGGGCACGACTTCGGCGCGATGTACGGCGCGCTGCTCTCGGGCGTCGATCCGCGGCCGCGCTGGTACGTCCTGATGGCGGGAAATCCGAGCTTCTCGCAGTGGTTCTTGCTGGGCAAACAACCGGCCGACGTGGCCGCCTACACCGCGCAGATGGCGCCGCTCGATCCGCCGGCGTACCTCGCGCGCTCGCATGCGGACGCGTATATGTTCCAGTTCGCGCAAAAGGATTTCTATATCAGACCCGACGACGAAGCGGCGTTCTTCGACGCGGCTCCGCCGCCGCGTGCGATGTACGTCTACAAGATCGACCACAGCCTCGCGACCCCGCTCGCGTTGCAGGATCGACTGACGTGGCTCGGGGCGCGGCTCTTCCTAGAAGGTCCGCGCTAGTAGAGGCGGCCGCCGTCGGAGACGGGGAAGTCGGGCCGGATCAAGACCACGCTGCCGCTCTCGTCGGGCACGCCGAGGACCAGGATCTCGCTCTGGAAGCCGGCGATCCGTTTAGGCGGGAAGTTCACGACCGCCAGCACCTGCCGGCCGATCAACGCGTCGAGCGCGTAGCGCACGGTGATCTGCACGCTCGAGCGTTTGATCCCGATCTCGCCGCCGAAGTCGACGGTCACTTTGTATGCCGGCTTGCGCGCCTCGGGAAACGGTTCGGCTGCGACAATTGTCCCGACCCGGATATCCACGACTCCGAAGGCTTCGAGCGTCTCCATCCGTCATTGATTGGCGCGAAAGGGGACGCGGCCTTCGCGACGAACCCAGCGCGGTCGCCCGCCAAGGTAGCTCAGTTGGTAGAGCACGCGCCTGAAAAGTGCGGTGTCGCCGGTTCGATCCCGGCCCTTGGCACCATTCCCCTCTCCTACGCGACGCCCAATTCTTCGCGGTCCTGGCGGTCCAGGTTCTCGGACTTCTCGCCGGTGAGCCAGGCGTTGGCCGCTTCGGCGTGCGACGCGTCGGTGCGCGCGCTCAGCCAGGCGAGGAGGGCGTCGTCGTCGGCGTGCCGCGCGAGGGCGGCGTCGAACTCGGCCGGGGTCACGCCCCAACGCTCGAAGACGCCCAAGTCCATCGGACAGGGATAGATGTAGTCGAAGATCGTCCCGGCGGCGGCGGCGCGTCCCTTATCGGCGACGCGTGCGAGCCACATGTACGGGCCGAGCTTCAGGCGGCCGGGCCGCGGGAAGGTCTTGCCGTCGCGAAAATCTGTTGCCATGGCGCTTACGACCCGCGGGGGGACGGGACTGGTTGCACGGGCAACCTATGCACGAATGTCTACATCCGTACGGGCGGCATCGACGCAGAGCGGACCGTCGGACGAACCGCGCTGGCACGCGGCCGTCGCGGTGGTCATCGTGCTCGGGCTCTACATCACGCTGCCGCGCCAGTTCACCTTCGGCCCGATCTACCTCGCCCCGTTGCTGGTCCTCGGGATCTTGCTGCCGCTGCTGGTCTTCTCGCCGAGCAGGCACCGGGAATCGCCGCTCCAGCGGTTCGCGTCGGTCGCGCTGATCGCCGTCATCAATTTCTTCAACATCGCGTCCGTCGCGCTGCTGATCTACGAGACGATGTTCGCGCCCGGCCGGGCCGCGGCGCTGGCGGTCGCCAACAGCGGCCAGCACCTGTTGATGGCCGGCGCGCAGATCTGGCTCGCGAACGTCCTGGTGTATGCGATGTGGTACTGGGAGATCGACGGCGGCGGTCCGGATCCGCGGGCGCACGCGGCCTCGGCACTCGAGTTCCTCCGGGCCGACTTCCTGTTCCCGCAGATGATGGTCGGAGACGAACGGATCGCCTGCATCGAGCGGCGATGGAAGCCGCTGTTCCTCGACTATCTCTTCCTGGCGTTCACCAACGCGCTGGCGTTCAGTCCGGCCGACACGTTTCCGATCACGCGCTCCGCCAAGATGTTGATGATGGCCGAAGCGGTCACGTCGTTCGTGACGATCGCCGTCGTGCTGGCGCGCGCGGTCGGGATCGTCGCCTAGCGCGCCGGGCGCTCGCCCCTAGAAATCCCCCTTGGCCGGATCGTAGCCGCTCTCGTGGATGGTGGCTTGGACGTGTACGAACGCATCCGGGGCGATCCGGATGTCGCCCCGGAACGGATAGTCCAGCTCCGCGATCAAGACGAAGATCACCGCGACGATCGCGCTCAAACCGACCGTCATGAACAGATGAGCGCGCGCGTTGTCGACGCGGAAGAGATACGTGAACGCGATCGTGATCGCGGAGAGGGTCAGCATCGCGAGCCACATCAGCGGCGGGATGCCCTGATCGTTGTCGAAGAGCCGCTGCCGCCGCGCGTCCGCGAAGGTCTCCACCAGCCGGACCGCCTGCGCCTGCAGCGCTTCCAGATGGGCGGTCGGCGGATCGTAGGTGACGAGATCGCGTTCGATCGCGTAGGCCAGCTGGTGGGCCTGGAGGCTCCGCCCGCCGTGCTCCATGAGCGGCCACTCGTCGTTCACGATCAGATCGGCGTAGCGGTCGAGATCGCGTTGGAGACCGGCCCGAAGCGGACCGGGCAGACCGAGCGCGAGATGGTGCAGGTCCGCCATCGCGCTCGCTTCGCGCTGCACGTTGCCGGCCGACGCGTCGTACTCTTGCCACACCACGACGACCATGAACGACAGCACGACCGCGAGGATCGTGCCCGCCGTCCCCACGATCGGGCCGGCTACGTCGTTGTGGGTGATCCGCTCGGCCTTTCCATAGCGCCGGACGAGCAGCAGCCCGCCGGCGGCGATCGCGCAGAAGACCGCGACCGCGGCCGGCGCGAAGACCCACGACGGAAAGGCATAGATCCATGTCACTTCAGAGCCGGGCTTCGCTTGGGAGGTGCCGCCTCCTTGAAGCCGTGCAACGCTTGATGGAAAACGGCGGTTCTGTAGGACGATGCGGTGCGGTAGTGGAACCGGAGCGGGCTCGCGGGTATGATGTAATGGTAGCCTGTGACCTTCCCAAGGTCGACGCGTGGGTTCGATTCCCACTACCCGCTCCAATGGATCGAGAGACGTAAGAACGTTCGAGAACGGCGACGTAGCCAAGTGGTAAGGCAGGGCTCTGCAAAAGCCCCATTCGGCAGTTCAAATCTGCCCGTCGCCTCCAACGTTCTCCTCATCGCGATCGGGCACGCATGCGCATAGTCGTCCTCGGAGCCGGCGGGATCGGCGGATTCGTGGCCGCGATCCTCGCGCGAGCGGGCAATGACGTCGCCGTCGTGGCGCGCGGTCCGCACCTCGATGCCATCCGCGAACGCGGTCTGCACGTCCGGGGAAGCCTGGGCGAGTTCACCGCGCGCGTACCCGCGAGCGACCGGCTCGCCGAACTCGGCACGTTCGACCTCGCCCTGGCTTCCTTCAAGGCGCACCAATGGGCGCCGTGGCTCGATCAGCTCGCGCCGGCAGCCCGAGCGGGCCTGGCGATAGCGACCTTGCAGAACGGCGTCCCGTTCTGGTTCGCGCGGACGCCGCCGCTGGAAAGCGTCGACCCGGGCGGCGAGATCGGCGCGCTCTTCCCCGATGCGCAGTCCATCGGCGCGGTCGTCCATACCTCGGGCCGCATCGTCGCGCCCGGCTCGATCGAGCAGACCGGCAGCACCCGCTACCTCTTCGGCGATCCGGCCGGCGGGGCGGGCGACCGCGTCCGCGCGCTGTGCGCGATCTTCGTCGCGGCGGGCCTGGGCGCGGAGCCCGACCCGGACATCCGCGCGACCGTCTGGCTGAAACTGGTGAACAACGCCGGCCTCAACCCGGTCAGCGCGATGCGCCGGATGACCGTCCGCGCGATGCTCGACGACGCGGCCGCACGTGCCGAGATCCGTGCGCTGATGCTCGAGGCGATCGCCGTCGGTCGCGCGATCGGGGCGGTCGGCGAGGTCGACGTGGACGCGCGCATCGAGAAGATGCGGGGCGTCGCCGACGTGAAGACCTCGATGCTGCAGGACCGCGAAGCCGGCCGCGAGCTCGAGAGCGAGCCGATCCTCGGCGCGCTGATCGAGCTGGCCGATCGCGCGGGCGTCCCGGTCCCGCTCGCGCGCGCGGCGTATGCGGCCTTGGGGGCGACGTGCTGACGCGCCGGATCGTGCCGTGCCTCGACATCAAGGCCGGACGCGTGGTCAAGGGCATCAACTTCGTGGCGTTGCGCGACGCCGGCGATCCGGTCGAACTGGCCAAGACGTACGAGGCTTCGGGCGCCGACGAACTGGTCTTCCTCGACATCACCGCGACGGTCGAGGGCCGCCGCGCGACCCGCGAGGTCGTGCGCGCGGTCGCAAGCGAACTGACGATCCCGTTCGCGGTCGGCGGCGGCGTGAATGCCGTGGACGACGTGCGCGATCTGCTGCGCGCCGGCTGCGACAAGGTCGCGCTCAACTCGAGCGCGGTCCGCCGCCCCGAACTGCTGCGCGAGGCGGCCGCCGAGTTCGGCAGCCAATGCATCGTGCTCGCGGTCGACGCGCGCGTGCGCGCGGACGGCTGGGAGGTGGTGATCGACGGCGGGCGCACGCCGACCGGCCGCGACGTCCTGGCGTGGGTCGAAGAGGCCACCCGGGACGGCGGTGCGGGCGAGGTGCTGGTGACCAGCATGGACCGCGACGGCACCAAAGCGGGGTACGACCTGGCGCTGACGGCCACGGTCCGGCGCGCGACTCGCGTCCCCGTGATCGCCTCGGGCGGCGCCGGAAGCGTCGACGATTTCGCCGACGTGTTCGAACGCGCCGGCGCCGACGCGGCGCTGGCCGCATCGCTCTTCCACTTCGGCGAGGTCGCTATCCCGACGCTCAAAGCGGCGCTGGCGGAACGCGGAATCCCGATGCGTCCGTGGAAAGCCCCCACACGATGAATCTCGACCGGTTGACCTGGGGCGCGGACGGCTTGTTGCCGGTCGTGATCGCCGACGCGCGCAGCGGCGACGTACTGACGCTGGCGTGGGCGGATCGCGACGCGGTCGAACGGACCGTCGCGACGCGCGCGACGCATCTCTACAGCCGCAGCCGCAAGGCGCCCTGGCGCAAGGGCGAGACGTCGGGCAACACGCAGCGCGTCGTGGAAGTGCGTGCCGATTGCGACGGCGACGCGCTCCTCTACCTCGTCGAACCCTCCGGACCCGCCTGTCACACCGGCGCGCCGTCATGCTTCGGCGACGTGCTGCTGAACTCCGATGCGCCGCCGCGCGACGATCGCTTCGCGCGGGCGATGAACGAGCTCGAGGTCGTACTCGCGCGGCGCAAGCACGATCCGCCCGAAGGATCGTACGTCGCCAAGCTCTACGCCGGCGGCGTCGACCGCATCGGCAAGAAGATCGGCGAAGAAGCGACCGAGGTGGTGATCGCCGCCAAGAACGACGATCCCGAGGAACTGGTCTGGGAGGCCTCGGACCTGCTCTTCCATCTCCTGGTGATGCTCGCGCAGCGCGGCGTCTCGCTCGGCCGCGTCGGCGATCACCTGTTGCAGCGTGCGCGACCAGACGCCGATTAGCGATCTCGCGGACGTCGGCCCGAAAACGGCCGCGTATTTCCGCGAGCTCGGTCTGACGACGGCCGACGATCTGCTGGAGTATCTGCCGTTCCGGTACGAGGACCAGCGCTATCCCACGCCCGCGAGCCGGCTGGGCGAGGCCGAGGGCGAGGAGAACGCGGTCGGCCGGATCCTTTCGGTCAAGGAACGCCGCGTCCGCGATCTGGAGATCGTGGAGGCGCGCGTGCAGGACGAAAGCGGCACGTTTGTCGCGAAATGGATCGGCCGGCGCCGCTTCGTGATCGGACGCTTCTCGGCGGGGATGCGCATCTCGGTTCGCGGCCGCGTCGAGAAGACGCTCGCCGAGCCGGTCGTCAACGTCTCGTCGTACGGCATCCTGAGCGACGGCGAGGAGTATCGCGGGGAGGTCGTGCCGATCTACCACGCGAGCAAGGATCTCTCGACGCGCAAGATCGCGCAGGTCGTACGCAAGAACCTTCCGCGGCTGCTCGCGCTCGCCGGCGAGGACCCGGTGCCGCCGGCGCTCGCCAAGCGCCAGCATCTTCCGCCGCTGGTCGAGGCGTATCGCAGCGCCCACGCGCCGGCGACGCCCGAGGAAGCCGAGCGCGCCCGCGCGCGTTTCATCTATGCGGAATTCCTCACGCTGGCGGCGTCGGCGCGGCAGAAGCGCGAGGTCCGTGTCCGCGAACGCGGCGCGCTCGCGCTCGCCGTACCGCCCGGGCTGCTCGAGGAATTCGCCGCCGCGATGCCGTTCGCGATGACCGGCGCGCAGCGGCGTTCCATCGTCGAGATCTGGGACGACATGGCGAGCGACGTGCCGATGAACCGGCTGCTGCAGGGCGACGTCGGAAGCGGCAAGACGCTGGTCGCGGCCGCGGCGATCGTGCTGGCCGCGCGCAACGGCGTGCAGTCGGCCTTGATGGCGCCGACCGAGATCCTGGCCGCGCAGCATGCCGCCAAGCTCGCGCCGCTGCTGCTCCCGCTCGGCATCGCGCTCGAAGCGGTCTTCGGAAGCCAGGGCGCCCGCGCGCGCAGGCACGCCGTCGATCGGATCGGCAGCGGTGAGGCTGCGCTCGCGGTCGGGACGCACGCGCTCCTGACCGAGGGCGTCGACTTCGCGCGGCTCGGGTTGGTCATCATCGACGAGCAGCATCGCTTCGGCGTCGCCCAGCGGGCGCGCTTGCGCTCCAAGGGCGGCACGCCGCACACGCTGCACATGACGGCCACGCCGATCCCGCGCACGCTGGCGCAGTCGGTCTATGCGGACCTGGACGCCTCCACCATCGACGAGCTGCCACCCGGACGCACGCCCATCGAGACCTACAGCCTGCGGGCGAGCCGGATGCGCAGCGTCGAGGAGTTCGTCCGCCGCAACGTCGCTCTGGGACATCAGGTCTACGTGGTCGCGCCCGCTATCGACGAGAACGACGGCGAGCTGACCAGCGCGCTGGAAGAGGCGGAACGGCTCAAGCGGGACGCGTTCCCGGATCTTCGGGTGGACGTACTCCACGGCAAGATGGCGCCGCGCGAGAAGGACGACGTGATGGGGCGCTTCGCGGCCGGCGAGATCGACGTGCTGGTCGCCACCACCGTCGTCGAGGTCGGGGTGGACGTGCCCAACGCGAGCGTCATGGTCGTGCTCGACGCGCACCGCTACGGGCTCGCGCAGCTCCACCAGCTCCGCGGACGCGTCGGTCGCGGCGCGGCCAAGTCGTACTGCCTGCTGATCGCGCCCGACGACGCCGGCGAACGCGAGCGGCTGGAGATCCTCACGAGCGTCAGCGACGGCTTCGTGATCGCGGAAGAAGACCTGCGTCTGCGCGGACCCGGCCAGTTTTCCGGCACCGCACAGTCGGGCATCGACGAATTCCGGTTCGCCGACCTGATCCGCGATATCGACGTCTACCGCACCGCCAAAGCCGACGCCGACGCGCTGATCGCGTCGGATCCGAACCTCGAACGCCCGGAGCACGCCGGCCTGCGGGCCGCGCTCGAAGCCGGGCCGTCGGTCCGCGCGATGCTCGCCTCCTCGTGACGGCGCGGAGGTAGCGCGGTCCGGCGGTTGAAGAGCCGTCGCATGAAGCATCGCAGCCTTTGCATCGCCCTGGCGGGCCTCGTTCTCGCCGCGCTCGTCGCGGTCGCGCCGGCTCCGGCCGCAGCCGCGAACCTGCCCGTCACGCGAGCCACGCTCGCCAACGGCATGCACGTCGTCGTCGTGCACGATCCGCTCGCGCCGGTGGTCACGACCATCCTCAATTATAAGGTCGGTTCGAACGATCAGTGGATCGACGGACTCGCGCACGCGACCGAGCACATGATGTTCCGCGGCAGCGCATCGCTTTCGTCCGGATCGCTGATGGACGCGATCGGCGTGACCGGCGGCGATTTCGACGCCGACACCCAAGACGCGGTCACCCAATACTTCTTCACGGTCCCGTCGCAATATCTCGATATCGCGCTGCGGCTGGAACGTTCGCGCGCGACCGGGCTGCTGATGTCGCAGAACCTCTGGCAGCAGGAGAGCGGCGCGATCACCCAAGAGGTGACGCAGGACAACTCCAACGCGATCTATCGCATGTTCCAGAAGCTCAACGATCGACTGTTGGCCGGGACGCCGTACGCGAAGAACGGCCTGGGCACCGTCTACGGATTCGCGCATCAGGTCAACGCCAAGGAACTCCTGAAGTTCTACCACGCGTGGTACCACCCGAACAACGCGCTCTACGTGATCGTCGGCGACGTCGACGGCCCGACCGTCGTCGAGCAGGTCCGACGGATCTTCGGCGACATCCCGGCGGCCAAGCTGCCGGCGCGCGCGACCGGCGCGTTGCGGCCGTTCACCGGCCACGTCTATCGCGATACCAGCGATCAGCCGTTCACCGCGGTGCTGCTCGGCTATCGCCTGCCGGGCTACCATAGCCCCGACTACGCCGCCGGCGTGATCGCGGGCGACGTCCTCAACAGTCAGCGCGGCGATCTGTACGCGCTCCAGGCATCCGGCAAGGCCTATCAGGTCGGATTCCAAGAGCAGTCCTTCGCGACCACGTCGGTCGGCCTGACCTATGCGATCGTGCCGATCTCGACCAAACCCGAAGACGCCGACGGCTGGGTCCGCGGCGTCATCGATGGCTATGCGAAGTCGGGCGTGCCGGCGGATCTGGTCGCGGCTGCGAAGCTGCGCGAGATCTCGCAGCTCGAGTTCGCGGGCAACTCGATCCAGGGCCTGGCCTTCCAATGGAGCAGCGCGCTGGCGGTGCAGGGCCTGAACTCCCCCGACGACATGATCGCCGCGTTCCGCAACGTCACGGTCGCCGACGTCGACCGCGTCCTGCGCTCGTCGTTCGACAACAGCCGTGCGATCGCGGCCTATGCGGTGCCCAAGAACGTCGGCAAGCTCAGCATCTCGGGCGGCATGCATAAAGAAGACAATGCGATCCCGCCGAGCAAGCATCTGCCGCTGGTCTCGTGGGCGCAGCGCGTGCTCGACCACCTGCAGGTCCCCAAGCAGACCCTCGCGCCGGTCTCGACCATCCTTCCGAACGGCATCCGCCTGATCGTCCAACCCGAGCACATCACGCACACGGTCGTCGTCACCGGAAGCATCGCCAACAACAGTCAGGTGCAGGAGCCGGCCGGCAAGGACGGCGTCGCCGACATCACGGCGGGGCTCTTCCCCTACGGGACGACCACCTACGACCGTATCGCGCTGCAGCGCGAGTTCGACAAGATCGCGGCCAGCGCCACCGCCGGCACCGAGTTCGGCATCTCGACGCTGACCGCGAACTTCGATCGCGGGGTCGCGCTGCTCGCGGACGAAGAACTGCATCCGGCCTTCAATCCCGCCGACTTCGCGATCGTGGCCGGCCAAGAGGCCAAGAGCGTCGCCGACGCGGCCGACTCGCCCGATCATCTGACCGAGGTCGCGCTCGCGAACGCTCTCTATCCGGTCGGCGATCCGCAGCGCCGGTTCGCGACCCCGGCGACCGTCCAAGCCGTCGGGCTGGACGACGTCAAGACGTGGTATGCAAGCGCCTACCGGCCCGACCTGACGACGATCGTCGTCATCGGCGACACGACGCCCGCGCAGGCGCGCAGCGTCATCGCCAAATACTTCGGCGGGTGGACGGCGTCGGGTCCGAAGCCGGACGTCTTGCCGCCGCCGGTCGGCGCGAACGCGCCGGGTGCCGTCGTCGTCCCGGCGGTCGGGCGCGTGCAGTCCAGCGTGCAACTGGTCGAGACCATCGGCTTGCTGCGCACGAACCCGGATTGGCCGGCCCTGCAGGTCGCCAATACCGCGCTCACCGGCGGGTTCTACTCGTCCCTGCTCTACCACGATCTGCGCGAGGTGCACGGCTACGTGTACAACGTCTCGAGCGGCGTGAACGCGGGCCGGAGGCGCTCCACGTTCGAAGTGAGCTACGGCTCGGATCCGAAGAACGTGCTGCCCGCCGCCGACCAGATCGTCGCGAACCTCGTACGTCTGCAGACCGCTCCGCTCGACCCGACCCGGCTGCTGCGCGCCAAGGCGCTGCTGATGGGCGAGGTGCCGATCCGTCAGGCGAGCTACGACGGCGTGGCGTCGCTGTTCCTCAACTACGCGAGTCGCGACCTCCCGCTCGATCAGAACCTGATCGACGCGCGACGCGAACTCGCGACGAGCCAGGCGGCACTGCAGAAGGCGATGGCGAAGTGGATCCGACCCAAGGGCTTCGTCCGCGTCGTCACCGGTCCGGGGCCGAAATAGCCGCGCCGCGCGTAGGCGTCGGATTCGACTTCGACCACACGCTCGGTATCGATAACAAGCTCGAGCGGATCGCCTTCTTGCGATTGCTCGAGCGCGTTCTGGCCGAGGGCGGACGCGCGCTCGGCACGCTGGACCAGGAGACCGTCCGGCGCGCCGCGCTCCTGGCGGCGCAGCGCGCCGGCGCGTCGACGAGCGGCGAAGCCGGGCGCGCCTTCCTCGCGGAGCGCGGCGTCGCGCCGACCGACGACCACGTCGCGGCCTACGCGTCGATGTGCCTGGCGATGGTCGACGACGTCGTCGTGCCGTTGCCGGGCGCCCGCCGGACGCTGCAGGCGCTGGCCGCCGCCGGCGTGCAGCTCGCGATGCTCACCAATGGCTGGGATCCGCTCCAGACCGCCAAGGCGCGGCGGGTCGGATTCGACGGCCCGGTCCTCACGAG
>JANWKW010000081.1 GCA_025451135.1 Vulcanimicrobiia bacterium
CGCTCCTCACTAATTTGCACGAAATCATCTTTTCCTATATTATTCGCTCAAAGCGCCGCTAGTGCGCTGTCCACTGTAATCGCCCCCCCGGGGGGACGATGGAGGAATGAATGGACGACCTCATGACCAACGGCGCGACCGTCGCCGAAGAGAAGAAGAAACCGCGCAAGAAAGCGCGGCGTAAACCGGCGGCGAAAAAGGCCGCCGCCAAGAAGCCCGCGGCCCGCAAAGCCGCTCGTAAACCCGCTGCCAAGAAAAAGGCTGCGAAGAAGTCCGGCGGACGCAAGAAGGCCGCCAAGAAAGCCGCTCCGCGTAAGAAGGCCGCCAAGAAGGCCGGCGGACGCAAGAAGGCCGCGAAGAAGGCCGGCGGACGTAAGAAGGCCGCCAAGAAGGCCGGCGGACGCAAGAAAGCCGCGAAGAAGGCCGGCAGCCGTAAGAAGGCCGCCAAGAAAGCCGCTCCGCGCAAGAAGGCCGCTCCCCGCAAGAAAGCCGCCAAGAGAAAAGCGGCTCCTCGCCGGAAGGCCGCCAAAAAGAAGTAGGTCTCCGCGAGACATACGGAACGGGGCGATCGCGAAAGCGGTCGCCCTTTTTGTTCTTTATCGCGGGACGGGAACGAGCTTGGACCCGCGCAGCGCGTACGTCTTCTTCACGCCGGTCACCACCACCAGGCGGTTCCCGACGACGCGCGCGGACCGCGTCGGGTCGTCGTCGGAGCCGGCTCCGACCCACGCGACGAACGTGGCCGTGCCGCCCGCGACGTCGAAGACGTCGATCCACTGATCGAACATGGCGTTGGGGAAATCGCAGCCCAGCAAGACCGCTGCCTGGGTGCTCGCGTCGCCGCGCAGATGGCCGACGCTGACCGACCGGAACTGCACGTCGAGCCCCGAGTCGCCGGCTTTGGTGCTCCAGCTGTAGATGCCGCGGCTCAGCGCGAACGCCGGCGGGCGCTCGTCGCCGATCGAACACGGCGGTGCCGGATAGCCGGCGAAGTTCTCGAAGTCGACCGGCGGCGCGGGCGAGGCCGCGCCGAGCAGAACGGCGCAGAGCGCGCCGAGGACGAGCCTACGCCGAGATGACCGCCGGGCCATGGACGATGTCCGGCGCCTGGCCGCCGTGCTCCTCGACCCAATGACAGGCCGTGAAATGGCCGGGCGAATACTCGGCGAACGCCGGTTCCTCGACCGTGCAGCGTTCGAACGCGATCGGACAGCGGGTGTGGAAGCGGCAGCCCGACGGCGGATTGACGGGCGACGGGATGTCGCCGGTCAGCACCACGCGCTTGCGCTGTCTCTGGGCGGCTGGATCCGGGATCGGGATCGCCGTCAGGAGCGCCTGCGTGTAGGGATGCGTCGGATGCTCGTAGAGGTCGTTGTTCTCGGCCAGCTCGACGATCTTCCCGACGTACATGACCGCGACGCGGGTCGAGATGTGCCGGACGATCGAGAGGTCGTGCGCGATGAACAGATAGGTCAGGCCGAGCTTCTCTTGCAGATCCTCGAGCAGGTTGATGACCTGCGCCTGGATCGATACGTCGAGCGCCGAGACCGGCTCGTCGCAGACGATGAACTTCGGATCGACCGCGAGCGCCCGGGCGATGCCGATGCGCTGGCGCTGACCTCCCGAGAACTCGTGCGGGTAGCGGTTGGCGTGGTACGGACGCAGGCCGACCAGCTTGAGCAGTTCTTGGACGCGCGCTTCGGCGGCCTTGCCGGTCGCGATATGGTGGATCTTGAGCGGCTCGCCGACGATGTCGCCGACCGTCATGCGCGGATTGAGCGACGCGTACGGATCCTGGAAGATGATCTGCATCTCCTTGCGGAGCTTGCGGACCTGCTGGCGCGTCATCTTGGTGACGTCGCGGCCTTCGAAGAGCACTTGGCCCTTGCTCACCGACAGCAGCTTGAGGATCAACCGCCCGATGGTCGTCTTGCCGGAGCCCGACTCGCCGACCAGCCCGAGCGTCTCGCCCGGCTCGATCGAGAAGTTGACGCCGTCGACGGCTTTGACGTCGCCGACGTGCCGCGAGAGCAGCCCGGCGTGGATCGGGAAGTACTTGTAGAGGTCGCGGACCTCCAGCAGCGGCGGGGTCGCTGCGTCGACCGGCTGGGTCACTTCTTCGGCCATGTGCTAGAGCGTCTCCGGCGGCGGGGCGACGACGGTCGCGGGCGACGCGACCACTGCGGTGGCGGGGCGCTGGTCCTTCGAACGGTCATCGTAGAGCCAGCAGCGCGCGGTGTGGCCTTCGCCGAACGCGTAGACCGGGACGGGTTCGTCGCAGATCGGCATGCGGTAGTCGCACCGCGGCGCGAACGCGCAGCCGGGCGGCAAGTGCAGCAGGTTCGGCGGCTGGCCTTTGATCGGTTCGAGCCGGCGGCGGTCGCGTTCGTCCAGGCGCGGCAGCGAGGCCAGCAGGCCTTGCGTGTACGGCATCTTGGGCGATTCGAAGATCTGCTCGGCGGTGCCGTATTCGACCACGTTGCCGCCGTACATCACCAGCACGTCCTTGCAGGTCTCGGCGACCACGCCCAAGTCGTGGGTGATCAGGATGATGGCCGTTCCCGTCTCGGCCTGCATCTCGTTCATCAGTTCGAGGATCTGGGCCTGGATCGTGACGTCGAGCGCGGTCGTCGGCTCGTCGGCGATCAGCAGTTGCGGGTCGCACGAGAGCGCCATCGCGATCATCACGCGCTGCCGCATGCCGCCGGAGAACTGATGCGGGTAGTCCTTGTAGCGCGATTCCGGCGACGGGATGCGCACCTTCTTCAGCATCTCGATCGTCTTCTCGCGGGCCTCGCTCTTGTTCAAGCCGAGGTGCAGGCGGATGCCTTCGGCGATCTGCTCGCCGATCGTGAGCACCGGATTGAGCGAGGTCATCGGATCCTGGAAGATCATCGCGATCTTATGACCGCGGATCTTCCGCATCTCCGGCTCGCTGAGCTTCATCAGGTCGGCGCCGTCGAAGAAGATCCCGTCGGAGCTGACGCTGGCGTTGCCCGAGAGCAGCCGCATGATCGAGAGCGACGTGACCGATTTTCCGGAGCCCGATTCGCCGACGATGCCGAGCGTCTGCCCGGCGTCGAGCTGAAACGTGAGCCCGCTGACGGCCGTCACCGGGCCGTCCTCGGTGCGAAACGTGGTGCGCAGGTTCCGGACGTCGAGCAGGGCCATCCGCGAGGCCGTCCTAGATACCGGTCAGCGACAGGATGACGAACGCGACGACGAACACGCCGGCGACGAACCCGGTCAGACGCTTGAGCTGTTCTTCCGCGCCCGGGCGGCCTTTGTAGGCCGACTCGACGCGTCCGCCGATCGAGCCCGAGAGCCCCTCTTGCTTGGTCGTCTGGACCGCGAGCAGGACGATCAGGGCGACGGCTGCGACGATGCCGATCCCCGCGATGGTGTGCGTCAGCCAGCCGGCGTGCAGTTGGAACCACGACAGCGACTGAACCGCCGCCGGCGCGGCCGGAGCGGTCGTGGCGATCGTCACGGGTTTGATGGGAGCGGCGGCCGCGGCGAGCATAACGGACATCACGATGACGGGGTTCTCCTAGTCAGCAAAAACGCGGGGATTGTATCACGGACGGGCGGGAGCCACAAGCGCGCGAGCGACCCGTTCCGCCAAGCCGTCGGCGGTCAGACCGATCTGCGCCCGCTGCTTCGCCTGAGCACCGTGCTGGACCAGCTCGTCCGGGACGCCGATCCGCTCGACGGCCACGGGGAGCCCCCGGTCCGACACCACCTCTACGACCGCCGAACCGAAGCCGCCTGCGAGGGCGTGCTCTTCTAAGGTAAGGAGCCGGGAATGGGTGGCTGCCAAGCGCTCGATCAGGGCCGCGTCCACGGGCTTCGCGAAGCGGGCGTTCACGACCGTCGGCAGGCTCGGGAGTGCGGGCGGGCCCCACTCGCCGCTGGCAAGCAGATCGTAGGCATCGAGGGCCACGTCGACCGTGTTGCCGAGCGCCAGGATCGCCACCCCCGAACCCTCGCGCAGGACCTCGGCTCGCCCGGCCTCGATCGGCGCCACCGGGTCGTGGTGCCGGCCCGAGGTCGAACCGCGCGGGTACCGGATCGCCGCCGGTCCGTCTAAGCCGAGCGCGTACTCGAGCATCGGCAAGAGTTCGGTCTCGTCGCGCGGCGCCAGCACGGTCATGTTCGGGAGCGTGCGCAAGTAGGCGATGTCGTACAGGCCCATGTGCGTCGGACCGTCGTCGCCGACGAAGCCCGCCCGGTCGATGCAGAAGACCACCGGCAGATCCTGCACGCAGACGTCGTGCACGATCTGGTCGTAGGCGCGCTGCAGGAACGTCGAGTAGATCGCGCAGACCGGCCGCAAGCCGGCCGCGGCGGCGCCCGCCGCGAAGCAGACCGCATGCGCCTCGGCGATGCCGACGTCGTGGTAGCGGTGCGGGAACGTCTTCGCGAAGGCCGAGAGCTTGGTGCCGTCCGGCATCGCCGCGGTGATGCCGATCACGCGCGGGTCGCGCGCGGCGACCACGTTCATCGCCGCCCCGAACGCATCCGAAAAGGTCGTCGCGCCGGTGCGCGCTTCGAGCTTGCCGTTCTCCACGTCGAACGCGCCGACGCCGTGGAACGTGCGGGCGTCGTGCTCGGCCGGTTCGTAGCCCTTGCCCTTGACGGTGCGCACGTGCAGCAAGACCGGGCCGCCGACGTGCTTGGCCGTCTGGAGCGCGTCGATCAAGGCGTCGAGGTTGTGTCCGTCGACCGGGCCGACATAGCGGAAGCCGAGCTCTTCGAAGATCACCGCCGTCTTCTCGGCCGGCGAGACGAAGCGCATGGCGGCCACCTCGGCCGTCTCGAACGCCTTCTTGGCGGTCCCGCCGAACGGCAGGCGGTCGAGCACGTCCTTGGCCTTCTCGCGCGCGAAGTTGGCGAACGGCTTGCTGCGCAGCACCGAGAGATACGACGCGATCGACCCCACGTTCGGAGCGATCGACATCTCGTTGTCGTTGAGCACGACGATCAGGTTGCTCGGCAGCGCGCCCGCGTTGTTGAGCGCTTCGTAGGCGAGGCCGCCGGTCAGCGCGCCGTCGCCGAGGACCGCCACGATCGTCTCGTCGCCCCCGCGCAGGTCGCGGGCGACCGCCATGCCGAGCGCCGCCGAGACCGACGTCGAGGCGTGACCCGCGCCGAAGCAGTCGTACGGCGACTCGGAGCGCATCGCGAATCCGGAGAGACCGCCCTCTTGGCGCAGGGTCGAGAAGCGATCCGCCCGGCCGGTCAGGATCTTGTGCACGTAGGCCTGATGGCTGACGTCCCAGACGATCTTGTCGCGCGGTGCGTCGAGGACGCGATGGAGCGCGATGGTCAGCTCGACCACGCCCAGGTTCGGCGCCAGGTGGCCGCCGTTGCGGGCGCAGGTCACCACCAGCAGGTCGCGGATCTCGCGTGCCAGGCCGTCCAACTCGGAACGGGAGAGCGTCTTGAGGTCCGCCGGCGAAGCGACGCGTTCGAGGATCATATGCTTGGCCATCTTCTACCCTAACGGATGACGAACCCGGCAGGATTCGCGTGACGCCAACCTGAGAATATGCGGGGTGCTGGAGCCGCTGCCGCCGATCATCCCGATCAAGAACGTCAAGGTCTGGCGCGATCTCGCCAAGATCATCTCCACCGTCTTCAACCCGTTCCTGACCGCGCTCGCGCTGTTCGTGATCCTGGCCCACGCGGCGCCGGGCGGCACCTTCGCCTTCTGGAAGCTGCTCTTCGTCTCGACCTTCTTCACGTCGCTCGGGCCGATGATCTACGTCTTCTGGCTCTACGGGAGCGACCGGATCTCGGATCTGGACATGTCGGTCCGGCACGAGCGCGAGGCCGTGTTCGGCGTCTTCGTGGTCTTCTATCTGCTCGGGACCGTGACGCTCTACCTCATGCACGCGCCGCGCATCATCACGGCCGCCATGGCCGGCTACACGCTCTCTACCATCGTCGTGCAGTACATCACGCGCTACTGGAAGATCAGCACGCACGCCCTCGGCATCACCGCGCCGCTGATCGCGCTCACGATCCTCTACGGGCGGCAGACGCTTCCGTTCCTCGTCCTGGTCCCGATGGTCGGCTGGGCGCGCATCTACCTCAAGGCGCACACGCTCGCACAGGTCATCGCCGGCGCGCTCCTAGCGACCGCCTCCACGATCGGCTTCTTCCAACTCTTCCACGTGCCGTTCGCGCCCCTGTTCTAGGGCCGCTCCTAGGGCGCTAGCACTTCCTCGTCAGGTGATAATCGCGACCGTCGAGGTGTTTGCCGTCGGCGCTCAGCGTCGCCGTGTGATCGCCGTAGTAGGTGATGGTCGCGGCGTTCCCGGAGAGATACCAGCTTCCCGAGACGCCGTCGCCTCCGAGCAGCCCGTTCTCCACCGTCATGTGCAGCGTGACCCCGCTTCCGGTCCAGTCGCCGACCAGGTTCGTGAGACTGCATCCCGACGGAAGCGGCGTCGGCGTCGCGAGCGGTTGGGTCGGCCGGCCCGCGAACCGGTTCGCGATCGTCTGGCACAGCGCGGCCGCGGCGTACAGGCTCTGGGGCGATTGCACGGCGCAGGTCAGCGTGACGACGTAGCCCTTGTCGAGTCCGATGCAGTGCAGCACGGCCGCGCCCGTCATCTTATCGGCCGGTCCCTCGGCGCTCCACTCGCCGCTTCCCGGCGGCGATTCTTGCGCGTCCAGCAAGAACGCGTTCAGCGCGTCCTTGGCCTTGGCGCCGCAGTCCGCTTGGGTGCCCGTCGGTCTGACGAAACGGATACCGGTGGTCATATCCACCGAGCTGCTCGCCGCCGCGACCGACGCGAGCACGCACGCGACGAAGATCGCGACGAATGCCTTGGAACGACGGGATTTCAGCTCCATGCGATGCCTCCGTTCTGCTGGTTGCCGAAGGCGGTCTCGAGCCGTCCGCACAGGTCGTGCGCGCTCTCCGTGCTGTTCGGAAGTTGGACCGCGCAGGTCAGCGTCACGACGTAGCCCTTGCCGACCGGGAAGCAGTGGATCGCTGCGCCGGTATTGGCGTTTCCGGAGGCGTCGGCCGGTCCGGAGGCGGCCCACTGCCCGGTCCCCGCACCGGCTTCGTACGTGTTCGTCAAGACGGTCGAGAGCGCGCCCTTGGCGCGCGCGTTGCAGTCCTCAAGCGCGGCGCTCTTGGCGGTACCGCGCGCGCCAGAGACCATATCGATCATCGCCTGCGCCGGCCTGGGCGCGCCGGCCGCGACGAGCGCGACCGCGAGCGCCAGGCAAAATCCTCGCATCATCATACGCCGCTATTCCGCCCGCGAGATGTCTGACCTCTCGGCCGGCGCTAGTCGACCGTGACGCTCCCGATCGTGACCGAGATCGTGACGGTCGCCGACTGCCCGGCGGTATCGCGGTACGTCACCGCACACGTCCCGGCGGCGACGCCGGTCGCGGTCACGTGAAGCGACGGCCCCGATCCGCTCGCGGGTGCGAACGTCGCGATGCCGGAGCACGTGTTGGTCTGGGTTATCGCGCCCGTATACGCCGATTCCGTGACGTCGAACGACCGCGCGAAGGATGCACCTGAGCCGGCCAAGCCGAGCGATCCCGGACTCGCGAGCAAAGGACTCGGCGCGTCTTGATAGAGAGCGTAGATATATCGACGGCCGGCTTTGAAGGTCGACGCGGTAGGCGGACCGGAGAAGCTCAGCGTCCCGTTCGACACGACGCCCGGCCCCATGAAGCCATAGGTCCAGGTCGGGCTGAGCGGATCGAAATAGGCGATGAAGAATGGGCCGCCGGCAAGATCGACCCCGGGCGGCGGCACGAACGTGAAACCGGGTTGCCCGTACGCCGGCGTATCGAAGCCGAACGTGACGCCGATGTACACCAACACGAGGTGCGTCGCTGCGGCGGCCGTTCGCGCGCCGGTCAGCTGTGCGGCGGGGGATTCCGGGTACGGAGCGGTTTGCGCGATCAGCGTGATGGTATCGCCCAGAGGCGGATTGCCCGCGGGAAGACTGACCGACCCGGTAAAACCGCCGCCGGCGAACGCGAGCGAGGTGGGCAGGCCGTTCAGGACGTAGGTGTTTCCCGGCGGCGCTGCCGGTGTCGAACTGCCGCCTCCACCGCCGCAGCTCGCCAAGAGCACGGTCAAGGCCGCGACGAGAATGCGTCCGCGTTCCATCGCCCGATGGCTTCCGTCTAGTGGATTTGGAACCTCTCGACCTCGTCTCCGGCACCGCCCATGAGCCGCTGGACGCTCGCGCGGAACGCGTCGCCGTCGCCGGTCGTCACGTAGCGCGTGCGACCCGTTCCCGGTGCGATGGAGCGCGCCGCGACGAGCGCCGCCGTTCGGCCGGCCTGTTCGATCGCCGGGTCGATCCGGGCGACGCCCGCGCCGAGGATCGCGGCGAAGTGCGCGTCGAGGACCGGATAGTGGGTGCACGCCAGGATGACGGCGTCCACGTCGCGCGGCAGCCGCGCGCACGCCTCGGCGACGGCCAGCCGCGTCGCTTCCCCATCGAGCGAGCCGGCCTCGACCAGCGGCACCAACGCGGGTGCGGCGACTTCGTCGACGCGCACGTGCGGAGCGATCGCCCGGATCTTCTTCGCGTAAGCGCCGGTCTCGACGGTCGCGGCGGTGGCCAGCACGCCGACGCGCCGGTAGCCGGCGTCGTGGATCGCGATGGCGGCGGATTCGATCAGGTCCAGGATCGGCGCGCGCACCTCCGGGTAGCCGAATTCGTCGGCGATCGCGCACGAGGTGTTGCAGGCCATCACGATCGCGTCGACGCCCTGCTGGTCGAGCCAACGGACGTTCTGCACGAGCAGACGGTGCAGATCGTCGGGCGCGCGGTCGCCGTACGGAACGTGGGCTTGATCGGCCAAGAACAGCAGGGCGTGCTCCGGCAGCAGCGCGCGCACGCGTTTGACGACCGTCAGGCCGCCCAATCCCGAATCGAAGAGTCCCAGCACGCTAGGCGAGTACGCTCGGTCTGCTCATTGGTTGGCGGATTGGCCCGGGGCGGGCGGGGCGCCTGCGTATTTCTTCACGCCGTCCGCGATCTCGAGCGCGAGCTTCTGCAGCCAATCCGGAGACGTGAGCTTGGCCAGATCGTCCGGATTGGAGATGAACGCGGTCTCGACCAGTACGGCCGGCATGGTGGCGTGAAGCGTCACGTAGAGATGGCTCTTCACGATGCCGTCGTCCTTCGTCCCCAGGACTCCGGCTGCGCTGGCCTGGACGGCTTGCGCCAGCGCCACGTCGCTCGGCTTCGAGTAGTAGGTCGTCGTGCCGCGCGGACCGGCGTTGATGAAGCTGTTGACGTGGATCGAGACCAGCATCCGCGCGCCGGCGTTATTGGCGATATCGTCGCGAGCCTGCAGCTCATCGCGGGCCGTGTCGTTCGGCTTGTAGACGTCGACGTCGGCGGTTCGCGTGAGCACGACCTGCCATCCGCGCGCGACCAGGATGTCGCGCAACCGCTTGGCCATGTCCAAGGCGAGATCGGCTTCGCGCAGTCCGCCGCGCCCCGCCCCCGGATCGCTGCCGCCGTGGCCGGGATCGATCACGATCAGCCGCGGATTGGTCGCCACGTAGGTGGAACGCGCGCCGAACTTCCAGGCGTCGCCGCTCGGAACCGGAGTCGGCGCCACGGCGACGGCGGACGCGTTGCCGAGCGCGCCTGTCCCCGCGCGCGCGACGTCGTCGCCCGCGTCCTCGGAGTAGACCGAGACCTTCACGCCGTCGGCGCTGGGCTGCACGTCGAGCCGCTTCTGCCCGGCCAGCGAAAGCGCCACCCGGACCGTCGTCGCATCGAGTTGGCGGACGCGGACCGCGTCGACCGGGTCGCTGCCGACGACGTCGCCGATCGGCGCGCTCAAGGCGGCGCCGTGGATGTCGATCCAGAAACGGTTGTCCGGATCGCGCAGCCGGTGCCAATCGTAGGTCGCGTCGCCGGCGACCGCGATGTCGACCGAATACCCGTTCGGGCCGGCATGCGCGTCGATCCCGGTGACGGTCGCGACCGCGTTGGCCGGCGCGGGCGTCGCTTGCGGTCCCGGCGTGGCCGCCGCAGCCGCCGTCGGTTCGGGCGTCGCTACCGCGACCGGCTCGGATGCGGCGGCACCGCCGATGGCGAGCGAGAAACCGTTGCGGTCGTCGGTCTCGAGCCGCCCGTGGCCGGTGCCGGGCGCAAGCGCGATCGTGACGGTCGTGACGGGCGCGCGGACCGTTCCCGACTGCGCGAATGTGATCGCGCGGATCCCCTCGGCCCGGATCGCGCGCGACCGGTCGAGGGTGGTGCCGACGCCGTCGAAGGCGTAGACCAGTTGGCTCGCCGACTCCTCGACGATCCGCGGTTTGAGCGGGATCCCGGCGCGCGCCACCAAGACCGACTCCGATCCGTTGCCGCGTACGTCGAAGGCGGCGAGCTGCGGCTGGATGACGATCGCGTCGCCGTCGCGTTTCGGCGCCAGATAGAGCGCGCTCAGCAACTCGTCGAACGGCACGTAGACCGTGCCGGACATCTCGTAGGGAGCGAAGCCGGCCTGCGCGCTGCGCGGCCCGACGTCGTAGCGCGCATCGCCGACCGCGAAGCTGACGATCTGCGGCTCGGCGGTCGTGAACAAGACGTACCGTTCGCCGGGGTTCCACGTCATCGATGCGCCGGTCGCGCGGAGCAGCTGCGCCAACCCCGGATCGCGCACCGAGATCGCGAGCTTGCCGCCGACCGTGGCTACGTGCGCGACCGGCAGCGTCTTGCCGGCGAAGACGAACGTCTGCGCGGCATCGGCGCGGGCGACGCCCGCGCCGATCAGCAGCAGCAGGAGCGCGAGCAGGGTGCGGATGCTAGAAGTCCCCGCGGTGCAATGGCTGATCCAGTTCGACATGTCCGCCCGGAAGCGTATCGAGCTTCTTCCCGTCGACGAGCACCGCGACCGCGTCGATCCCGCGGATGGCCGTCAACGTGAACACGAGCGATTTGAACTCGCCGTTCTCGCCGAAGGTCCCGCCGCTCTGACGTTCCACATCGCTCGAGAGGTCGACGGTCGCGGTGGGTCCCGCGACGGTCACGCCCAAGACCCGCGTGCCGGCCGGGAAGCGCACCGCCTGCACGTCGGCCGGGGGTCCGGCGACCGTCTGCACGGCCGCGTAGAGGGCGGCGTTGTGGGTGTGCTCGGCGCTGGTCTCGCCGCTCTGCATCGGGCGCATCGAGACCGGCCACGAGACCTCGGACGTACCGTCCGACGCCTTGGTGTAATAGATGTCGAGGGTATCGCCGACGGTGTTCGGATTGCGATGCGAGAGGAACCACCACGACCCGGCCGCGACCGCGATCAGGATGACGGCCAGCATCAGCGTACGTTTCATGCGATCTTTCCGCTCATCTTGAGACCGAGGTAGGCCGTGCCGACCAGCAGCAGCAGACCGGCGGCCGCAAGCCCGAGTTGGAGCGGCCGCGACGGCACGCGCGTGGACGCGCGCCGCGCGACGATATACGCTCCCATCGCGAGCAGCGCGCCGAGGATGTGCTCGCCGATGCGAGCGCCGGCGCCGGCGAGCGCGGTCCCGAGCATGGCCGCATACACGATGCCGATCAGCACCTGGATGCCGATCAACGTCACCATCAGGCGCTGGCCGAGCTGCACCCAACCCATCGTCGCCGCGCTGAGCAGGACGAGAAACGCGAAGACCCAGTGGATCGTATCGACGGTCATGATGGGACTCATGCGCGCACTCTCCGCTGCGCGAACGCGGAAGTCCTATCGGAGCAAGCGTCCGGCTAGAACGCCAACGGCGGCTCCGCGCAACGCGACGGCACGGGTCTGCCGGCGAAGAGGTCGGCGACCCAGGCCTCGGCCAGCGACTGCGACTTCGCCATCACGGCGAAGTGATCGGTCCCCGCGAACGTCGCATACGAGACGTTCGCGCCGCGCGTGCAGAGCGCCGCGACCAGCTGCGTGGTCCCCTTGACGGCGACCATCCGATCGTCGACGCCCTGCATGATGTAGACCGGCGCCCTCATCGGGAGCGCGCCCGGCTCGTCCGCGGCGATCCGGCGCGTGAGCTCGTCGAGCTGCGCCGGGTCGGCATCGCGCCGGAAGAGCTCGGCCGGCACCACCATGTTCCAGGCGAAATCCTTATCCAGTTCCCAGATGCAGCGCTTCTGCAGCTCCGGGAGCCGGTCGGTGAACGCCGGATAGAAGATCTTGTCGAGATCGATGGCCGGGTCGGCTGCCGCCGCGCCTTGCACCATCAGGAAGAAGAACCCGACGTACTTGACCGGCTGCCGGGCCGCTTGCATATCGTCGAGGTAGCCGACCATGTGCGACGCCGGCGCGTACGCGATCGATCCGAGCAGATGGAGTTCGGGCGTCCAGGCCACGGCGAACGACGCGGTCGCCAGCGCCGACGCGCCGCCTTCCGAATGCCCGAGCACGACCCAGCGCGTGCCGATGCCGGGATCGAGCCGGCGCGCCGCCCGCACCATGTCGGCCGCGTCGCGCGCGGCCGCTTCGCCGACGAAGTACGGGTGGATGCCGGGCGTGCCGTTGCCTTCGTAGTCGGTCTGCACGACGACGTAGCCTTTGGAGATCCACACGTCGAGCGACTGCTGCTCGGTGTTCTCCTTATCGAACCGCGACGGCGCGCACTGCGGTCCGTTGCCGGTCGTACCGTGCGTCCAACTGATCACCGGCCAGCCGCCCTTCGGCGGAACGCCCTTCGGGATCGAGACGGTCCCCGAGACCGCGACGTCGGCGCCGGTGACGCTGGTGGTGTGGTAGAGGACCAGCGTGTTGGACGCGGCGTTTTTCAGCGCGACGTCGCTGACCCAAGGTCGCGCCCAGATCAGATCGCCGTGCGTCGCCCTGGGCAACGGCGAAGGCGGCGCGTAGAACGCGTCGCCGGCTGGACCGGCCGTCACGGCGGCGAGGAGCAGAGCTGCTAGCATCGTCCTGAGGGAACGCGCAGGCCATCATCGTGTGACCCCTTGACGGATCGGCCGAACTGTATATACTGAGTATATTGATATGCACAGTTGACGGTTTCGTGATCTCACAGACCGACGGCCGGCCCATGTATCTGCAGATCATCGAGCAGATCCGGGAGCGCGTCGCCGTCGGAGACTGGGCTCGCGACGCCGAGATACCTTCGATCCGACAACTCGCGGTCGCGCTGCGGGTCAGCGTCATCACGATCAAACGCGCCTACTTCGAGCTCGAACGCGAGGGCGTCATCGTCACGCATCACGGAAAACCGTCGCGCGTCGCCGAGGTTCCGAACCTCGAAAAGCTGCGCGGCGAGGACCTCGACCAGCATCTCGACCGAGCCCTGCACATCGGTGCGCTGCTCGGACTCTCACCCGACGAGTTGGCCGAACGCCTCGAGCGCGCGGCCAAACGCAGAAACGACGAGGAACAAGCATGACCGGCTCGGCCGTCAGTCTTGCCGGGGTCGGCAAGGACTACAAACACTTCACCCTCGACGATGTCTCGCTGGAGTTGCCGCAGGGCAGCATCATGGGCTTCATCGGCGCCAACGGCGCCGGCAAGAGCACGACCATCCGCATCCTGATGGGCCTGATCCATCAGGATCGCGGGACGGTGCGCGTGCTCGACAACGAGATGCCCGCCGGCCAGGTCGCCGCCAAGCGCGAGATCGGCTACGTCTCCGACGACATGCGGCTGTATCCGGGCGCGTCCATCGCCTGGCATATGTCGTTCATCGCCTCGATCTTTCCGTCGTGGGACGCGGCCTACGCCGCCGAATTGGTGAAGCGTTTCGACCTCACTCCCGAGCCGCGCATCAAAGGCCTCTCGCACGGACAACGCGTGAAAGCCGCCTTGCTGTTGGTGCTGGCCCGCCGGCCGCGCTTGCTGGTGCTCGACGAACCGACCACCGGTCTGGATCCGATCGCGCGCCAAGAAGTCCTCGGCGCGCTGATCGAAGTGCTCGCCGACGAACGCCGGACCGTGCTCTTCTCCTCCCAGAACACGATGGACGTGGAACAGATCTCGGATCGCATCACGTTCATCGACCGCGGCCGGATCGTCGCCTCGGACGACAAGGAGAACTACCTCGATCGCTGGCGCCGGGTGCGCTTCGAGATCCCCGAAGGCGCGACCGTCTCCGCGATCCCGGGGATGCTCGACCTGCGCGGAAGCGGCCGCATCAACGTCGTCACCGTTCCCGACTTCACCGATGCGACGCTTCCGCTGCTGCAGGCGACCGGCGCCAGCGTCATCGCGGTCGAGCCGATGTCGCTCGAAGAGATCTTCCTGTGCACCGTCAAGAACCGCCGCGAAGGAGTGCTCGCATGAACGCGCCCGTCATCCGCAGCTTGGTGCTCAAGGACTGGTTCCTGATGCGCCGGCCGCTCGCGTTCTACTTGGTCGCAGCGGCGGTCGCGCTCGCGATGTGCGGCTCCGGCAGCCTGCTCGCGTTCGACGCCGGCGCCATCCTGTTGATCACGGTCATGATCTCGATGGCCATCCACATCGTGATGCAGACCATCGCGAACGAACGGGTCGAGAAGACGCTGGCGTTCGTGATGAGCCTGCCGATCTCGGCGATGGACTACACCTCGGCGAAGCTGATCGCCAACGGCGCGCTCTTCCTGGTCCCGTGGGCGATCGTCACCGCCGGCGCGGCCGGCTTGATCGCGTTCGTCGGCGATCTGCCGAACGGTCTGATCCCGTGGGCGGTCGCCGTGATGCTCGAACTCGCGGTCAGCTACTTCTTCTTGGTCGGCGTCTCGCTGGTGAGCGAATCGATGCCGTGGACGATCGTCGGAATGGTGGTCGGCAACCTCGGCTTCCAAGCCTTCCTGTTCTACGTCTCGAACATCCCGGTCGTCGCGCACCAGATGAAGGGCGAAGCGATCGTCTGGAACGGACCGATCGCCACGATCCTCCTGCTGGAGATCGCGGCAATCGTCGCGTTGCTCGGCTCGACCTACTGGGCCCAATCGCGCAAGCGCGACTTCATCTGAGAGTGTTTTCGCGTCTCGAGCATAAGGGGCGTTTTCTGTGACTTCACGCATACGGTTGGGCGCGGTCGCGTGGATCGCGACCCTGCA
>JANWKW010000082.1 GCA_025451135.1 Vulcanimicrobiia bacterium
CATGACGAAGACGCGCTCGTCGCCGGTCCGCTCGGCGACGATCGGCCCGACCACCCGCGGGATCACGTCGCCCGCCCGGACGACCAGCACCGCGTCGCCGATCCGGATGTCGTTCGATGCGATGTAGGCGGCGTTGTGGAGGGTCGCGTTGCTCACCGTCACGCCGCCGATCTGGACCGGCTCCAGCACCGCGTTCGGATTGAGCGTGCCGGTCCGTCCGACCGAGATCTTGATGTCGAGCAGTCTGGTGCGGGCCTCGCGCGCCTTGAACTTGTACGAGACGGCCCAACGCGGATCGCGCGAAGCCGCGCCCAAGCGCTCCTGCGCGGACAGGTCGTCCACCTTGACGACGACGCCGTCGATCTCGTAGTCCAGCTCGTCGCGCTGCGCCTCCCAACGCGCGCAGTACGCGATCGCCTCCTCGATGGTCGCGGCGCGCGCGATGTTCGGGTTGACGTCGAAGCCGTCTTCGCGCAGGTGCGCGAGCACGTCCCACTGGGTCCTCGGCATCCCCGCGCCCTCCATCGCCCCGATCGCGTAGGCGAAGAACGAGAGCCGGCGTTTGGCCGTCATCTTCGGGTCGAGCTGACGCACGCCGCCGGCCGCCGCATTGCGCGGGTTGGCGAAGACCGGCTGCCCGTCGCGCAGACGCGCGGCGTTGAGGCGTTCGAAATCGGACTTGCGCAGGTAGACCTCACCGCGCACTTCGAGGAACTGCGGCGCGCCCTTGGCGAGCGCGAGCGGGATCGAACGGATGGTGCGCAGGTTGGCGCTCACGTCCTCGCCGACGCTGCCGTCGCCGCGGGTGCCGCCGCGCACGAACGCGCCGTCGCGATAGTCGATCGCGATCGCCAGCCCGTCGATCTTCAGCTCGCAGACGTACGAGAGCGGCACGCCGGCCGACTTGCGCGCGCGCTCGTCGAACGCGCGCAGCTCGTCCGCGTCGAAGGCGGTCGCCAGGCTCAGCATCGGCCGCGTGTGGTCGTAGGCCGAGAACTTCTCGGACGGCCCCGCGCCGACGCGCTGGGTCGGCGAGTCCGGCGCGCGCAGCGCGGGGTACGCGCGCTCCAGATCGATCAGTTCGCGCAGCAGTTTGTCGTACTCGGCGTCGGTGATGACCGGCGCGTCGTCCCGATAGTAGCGTTCGTTCGCGTCCTCGATCTGCGCGCGCAGCTCGAGCGCACGGGCCTCCGGATTCACCTGCGGGCCTTGCGCGACGACGAGATCTGGATCGGGTACCCGTCCGGATCGCCGATGATCGCGACCCGCCCGAACGGCTCGTCGTACGGATCCTGGAAGACGGGCACGCCGAGCTGCGCGCAATCGGCGCAGAACGTGTCGACGTTCTCGACCGAGAAGCCGAGCTGGAGCGAACCGGGACGCACCGCCAGCAGGTCGGTCTTGGCGTGGAGGCTGAGCGTCGACCCGTCGCCCAGCGCGAAACTCGCCCACGTCGGGCCCCTCTCGCCGATGCTCTTGAGCCCGAGCACGTCGCGATAGAACGCGCGCGAGCGCTCGAGGTCCGCGCAGACCAGTAGGACCACCGCGAATTTCATACTATCGGTTAGGCTTCGACGGCGACGCGTTCGCCCTTCGCCAAATCGCCGAGCGCCGCAAGATTTTCGTCCTCGAGCCGTTTGAGCGCGGCCGGATCGGTGGGATGGTGCCCGACCGAGCGCTGGTCGACCAGGACCGGCTTGAGGTAGGCGCCCGTGTACGAGCGCTTGTTCTTGGCGAGTTCCTCGGGCGTGCCTACGCCGACGACCGTCCCGCCCTTGTCGCCGCCCTCCGGGCCCAGGTCGACGATGTGATCGGCGGTCTTGATGACGTCGAGATTGTGCTCGATCACCAGCACCGTGTTGCCGGTCTGCACCAAGCGGTCGAGCACTTCGAGGAGCTTGTGGATGTCGGCGAAGTGCAGGCCGGTGGTCGGTTCGTCGAGCACGTAGAAAGTGCGCCCGGTCGAGCGGCGCGAGAGTTCGGTCGCGAGTTTGACGCGCTGCGCCTCGCCGCCCGAGAGGGTGGTCGCCGGCTGGCCCATCTTGATGTAGCCCAAGCCCACTTCGCAGATCGTCTTGAGGCGATTGTGGATGCGCGGGATGTTGGCGAACACCTCGGCGGCCTCGTCGACGCGCATCTCGAGGATGTCCGCGATCGTCTTGCCCTTGTAGCGCACTTCGAGCGTCTGCGCGTTGTAGCGCTTGCCCTTGCAGACCTCGCACGGCACGTAGACGTCCGGCAGGAAGTGCATCTCGATCTTGATGATGCCGTCGCCTTCGCACGACTCGCAGCGCCCGCCTTTGACGTTGAACGAGAAGCGTCCCGGCGTGTAGCCGCGCATCTTGGCCTCGGGCACCATCGAGAACAGCTCGCGCACGTGGTCGAAGGCGCCGGTGTAGGTGGCCGGGTTGGAACGCGGGGTGCGGCCGATCGGCGACTGATCGATGACCACCAGCTTGTCGAGTTCGCCCGCACCCTTGACGGTGCCGTAGGTGCCGCCCGACGGCTGGCCGTGCAGGTGCTGGTTGAGCGCCTTCACGAGCACCTGGTTCACGAGCGACGATTTGCCCGAGCCGCTGACGCCGGTGACCGCGCAGAAGACGCCGAGCGGGAAGCTCACGTCGACGCCGCGCAGGTTGTTGGCGTTGGCCTTCTTCACGTCGAGCCAGGCGCGCGGTTTGCGGCGCTTCTTCGGGATCGGGATGAACTTGCGGCCCGACAGGTACGCGCCGGTCTCGGACGCCGGATGCTTGAGGACTTCGTCGAGCGTGCCGACGGTCAGCACCTCGCCGCCTTCGGCGCCCGCGCCCGGGCCGATGTCGACGACCCAGTCGGCCGTGCGGATGGTGTCGTCGTCGTGCTCGACCACGATGAGGGTGTTGCCGAGCTCCTTGAGGCGCACCAGGGTCTCGATGAGGCGCTGGTTGTCGCGCTGGTGCAAGCCGATCGACGGTTCGTCGAGGATGTAGAGCACGCCGACCAGCGACGAGCCGATCTGGGTGGCCAGACGGATGCGCTGCGACTCGCCGCCCGACAGCGTGGTCGCGGAGCGCCCGAGCGTCAGATAGTTCAAGCCGACGTTGGTCAGGAAGCCCAGGCGCGCGCGGACCTCTTTGAGGACCTGGTTCGCGATCTGCTCCTGGCGCGGCGTGAGCGTCAGTCCGCGCACGAACGCCTCGGCGTTCTCGATCGACATGCGGGTGATCGCGTCGATGTTGCTGCCGCCGATGGTGACCGCCAGCGCCTCGGGCTTGAGGCGCGCGCCCTTGCAGGTCGGACAGACGACGCCGGAGCGGTACTTTTCGAGGTCTTCCTTGACGCCCTCGCTCGAGGTCTCCGCGTAGCGGCGCTCGAGGTTGTTGATGACGCCCTCGAAGGTCGCCTTGTACTCCCAGACCTTGCCGGTCTTCGAGGTGTAGGCGAACTTCTGCTCGCTATCCGTGCCGTACAGGATGACGTCGACGATCTCGTCGTCCATCTCCTCGATCGGCGTGGTCCGCTTCACCTTGAACGCCTTGAGCACGCGCTCGAGCTGCTGGATGTAATAGGGATTCATCATCCCGAGGCGCCAGCTGCCGGAGTTCTTGCTCCACGGCACGATCGCGCCTTGGGCGATCGACTTGCCGCGGTCCGGGATCACCTTCCACGGGTCGATCTCGGTCTTCTCGCCCAGGCCCGTGCAGGACGGACACGCGCCGTAGGGCGAGTTGAACGAGAACAGGCGCGGGGCGAGCTCTTCGAACGACAGGCCGCAATAGACGCAAGCGAACGCCTCGCTGAAGGTCAGCTCGTGCGGCGTCTTGACGTCTTGCTCTTGCGCGATGACCGTCACGATGCCGGTCGAGAGACGTAGGGTCGTCTCGATCGAGTCGGTCAGGCGCTTGCGCACGTCCGGCTTGATCACCAGCCGGTCGACCACGACTTCGATCGTGTGCTTGCGCTTCTTATCGAGCGTGATCTTTTCGCGCAGTTCCTTGGCCTCGCCGTCGACCCGGACGCGTGCGAAGCCCTCCTTGGCGATCTCCTCGAACAGCTTGGCATACTCGCCCTTGCGGCCGCGGACGAGCGGCGCGAGCAGTTGGACCTTGGTGCCTTCGGGGAGCTCCAGGATCGCGTCGACGATCTGCTCGGAGGATTGCGACGAGATCTCGCGCCCGCAGTTGTAGCAATGCGGCGTGCCGATGCGCGCGAAGAGCAGGCGGAGGTAGTCGTAGATCTCGGTGACCGTGCCGACCGTCGAGCGCGGGTTGCGCGAGGTCGACTTCTGGTCGATCGAGATCGCCGGCGAGAGCCCTTCGATATAATCGACGTCGGGCTTCTCCATCTGGCCGAGGAACTGGCGCGCGTACGACGAGAGCGACTCGACGTAGCGGCGCTGCCCCTCGGCGTAGATCGTATCGAAGGCGAGCGAGGACTTGCCGGAGCCCGAGAGCCCGGTGACGACGATGAGCTTGTTGCGCGGCAGGACCAGGTCGATGTTCTTGAGGTTGTGTTCGCGCGCGCCTTTGATAACGATCGCGTCGAGGGCTTGAGACATACCTGGTTATGAAACCTCGGGGCCGTCGTGGAGTTTCAGGTAGGTCGCGGCCACGATCGGCGCCGCATAGCCCACCGCCAGCTGCCCGAGGATGCCGGCCGCCAGGTCGCCGGCGAGGGAGGCGACGCTCGCGAGGAGCGTGGCGACGACCGCGCCGAGCGCGATGCCGGCGGCGACGATGGCCACGGCGGAAGCGGTCGGACCGGGCGCCGCCAGGGCGAGCCGGCACGACTCGGCGATCGCGTCCGGCACGCGCAGGCCGTCGGCGGCCGCGCGGATCGCATACAGGCAGGCGCCGGCGACGATGACCATCGAGATGAAGAACGTGACCGGGCCCAGCACGGCGGCGCAGGCGCCGAGCGCCAGGACCGCGATCCCGGCGGGGATGGTCCGGCCCGGGCGGCCCGAGAGCACGGCGAGTTGGACGAGCGCGACGGCGACGATCGCGATCAGCATCCCCGCGATCAGCACGGCGACGGCCGCGTAGCCGGCGTTGGCGTCGCCCGAACCGACCAGTTGGTAGGTCGCGAGGGTCGCGCGCACGCCCGCCATCAACAGTCCCGCGACGACGCCGCAGACCAGCGCGAGCCGCAGGTTCACAGCAGCACGGCGCGGACGCCCGCCAGGTCGGGGACCGTCACGTCGGGCTGCCGGCCGCCGGGCGGGATCGTCTCGCCGTGCACGTTCATCCAGATCGCGTAGAGGCCGGCGTCGAGCGCGCCGCGGATGTCGCGTTCGTACCGGTCGCCGACCATCGCGCTGCGCGCCGGCGCGCAGCCGAGCTTGGCGCAGGCGTGGGCGAACAGCAACGGATCCGGTTTGATCATGCCGACCTCATCGGCGATGAAGATCGCGTCGAACTCGTCGGCCAACTGCAGTTCGGCGATCTTGTCGTGGTGCGTCTCGGCGAAGCCGTTGGTCAGCATCCCGACCTTGACGCCGCGCGCGCGCAGGGTCCGCAGCAGGTCGATCGCGCCCGGGAAGATCGTCAGGAAGGTGCGCCGGTAGTCGACGTACCGCGTCGCGCTGCGCGATGCGAGCGCGTCGTCGACGATGCCGACCTCGCGCAGCGCGTTGGCCCACGTCCGCTCGCGCAGGCCCGCCAGCTTGGTCGTCAGCTGGTCGGGCGTGAGCCGGATCCAGAAGCCCTCGGACTCCGCGACGTAGGCCGCTTTGAGCTTGAGCGCGTCGATGCCGTGTTCGGCCGCGATCTCGCGCGCGACCGCTTCGGCGGCGCTCGCGAACGCGTAGGTGTCGTCGTGGAGGGTGTCGTCGAGATCGAAGAGGACGGCTTCGAACGGCTGGCGCGAGGTCATACGCTTAGAACCGTACCCTATACGAGCGCAACGCGTTGGCGGGAAGGTCGACCAGCAGCGATTCTCCCTCGATCCGGGCGTTCGCGCCGGCCAGCGGGCGCTCCAAGCCGTCGACCGCGACCGCCTCGCGCATCCGTCCGCCGCAACGGATCGCGACCGAGCGGGCCTCGCCGTCGCATTCGCGGACGCGCAGGATCACGCCGTCGCCGTCCTCGGCCGGCTTGCAGGCGACGATGGCCGCGCCGTTCTCCGGCGAATCGAACAGCCGGACGCGCGGTTCGCAGGCGAACGCTTCCCACGCACGCTCGATCGCGCCCGTGCCGACGTCGCGGAAGGGCGCGAACGCCCACGAGAGGCGATGCTCGCCGGTGTCCGCATCGGGATCGGGCCAGGTCGTTCCGCGCAGCAGCGAATGCCCCAGTTCGAGCGCCCGATCCTCGGTTCGGCGCGCGCTCCAGCCGTACGTGTCGAGCGCGAAGAGCGCCAGCCCGTCGCCCTGCGCGTCGCGCGCGTAGGCGAACCGCTGTCCCGGCACTTCGAAGGCGGCGCGCCGCTCCGGCGTATCGGCCAGCGTCGAACGCTCGATCGTCCCGTGCGGGCTGCCGAAGAACGCGCTCGACGCGTCGAGCGAGAGCGCGTTCTCGATCCGCAGGATGCGCCGGCGCTCGCGCCAGTCCACCACCAGCTACACCCGCAGGAACGGCTCGTCCTCACGAAGCGAAAGCGTCATGACCGCACGCGAGCCGCCCAGCGCGTGACGGATCTCGAGGCCTTCCTCCACTGCGCGCGCGTCCTCGAATCGCGTCGGGACCGTCAGCCGCTCGTAGCCCGCGTCCAGGTTCCACGCCTCCCATCTCTTGGGCGTATCGGCGTAGAGCGCCAGGCGATTGGCGCGGATCGCGACGTTGGGACCGCTCGCGGTCGCGCATTCCAGCAGCGTCCCGTCGGGCGCGACGGTCGCGCGCACGTAGGCGTTGGCGAGCACGAAGCCGTCCGGACTCGCCTGCGGGACGACGACGCCGGCCGGCCGCGCACCCGCGCCGCGCGGCAGGACCGCGCGCGACGACACGATCGCGCGTTCGACGATCTCCTCGGCGCGCGCGTACTCCTCGAGGGCGTCGCGGCCGACGGCCGCGATCGACGTGCCCGGCAGCACGTCGTGGAACTGATTGCGCAGTACGATCGTCCATGCGGCGCGCAGGCGCGCGCGCAGCTCCCCCGCGATCCCGTGCGGCGCGCGCACCGCGACGCACCACGCGGCGGCCTCTTCGGCGTCCGCCAGGCGTCGTTCGAGGCGTGCGTTGGCGGCCTTGAGATCGTGGTGCGTGGTGAGCACGCCGCGATGGTACTGCAGGTACAGCTCGCTCGCGTGGACCGGCAGTTCGTCGCGGCGCGCTTCGAGCGCGGCGAACCAGCGGCCCGGCCGCTGCCAGACGCCGGCGCTCCGCGCCGCGTCGAGCATCTCGTAGGTCACGCCGCCCCCGCCGTCGCCGTATCCGGCGACGACCGGCTCCGCGCGCTCCCGCGCGATCGCCGCGCGCGCGGGCGTGATGCCGCCGTCGTACGAGGCGATCAGCACGGCGGTGACGTCTTCGCCGTCGGGACCGCGCCAGCGGAACTGCGGGTGCGGGAACCGGGTGGTGTCGTTCCACTGCAGCTTGGTCGTTCCGAAGCGCCGGATGCCGCAATGCGCGAGCAGGCTGGGCAGCGTGTTGGCGAAGCCGAAGCTGTCGGGCAGCCACGCGATGCTCGGC
>JANWKW010000083.1 GCA_025451135.1 Vulcanimicrobiia bacterium
CGCAGACGTCCGACTCGGCCTTCACCTCGGCCGAGGTGTTGACGTAGGTGACGACCGGGACGCCCGGATACTTCTCGCGCAGCAGCCGCACGTCGGCGCCGGTGATCGATTCGGCGAGCGAACAGCCGGCGCGCAGGTCCGGCACGAGAACGGTCTTGGACGGATTCACCAGCTTGGCCGTCTCGGCCATGAAGTGCACGCCGCACAACACGATCACGTCGGCCTGCGCCTTGGCGGCCTCATACGCGAGCGCGAGCGAGTCGCCGACGATATCGGCGACCGTGTGGAAGATCTCCGGCACTTGGTAGTTGTGCGCCAGGATCACCGCGTTGCGTTCTCGCTTGAGCCGGTTGATGGCGGCGACGTAGGGCGCGTAGAGCGGCCATTCGGCGGCCGGCAGGATGTGCGACGCCCGTCGATAGATCGCGCGCGTCTCGCGTTCGACCTCGTCGGTGTAGGGAAGGGGCTCGGAGATGCTCACGGCCTTCTGGCTTCGGCCTGACGGCCTCAAGCCCTCGGCGTTGCGTTCGGGACGAAGCGCAGAGCGAGACCGTCGATGCAGTACCGCAGGCCCGTCGGCTTGGGACCATCGTCGAAGCGGTGGCCGAGATGACCGCCGCAGCGGCGGCAATGGACCTCGGTGCGGTCCTCGATGAGCGAACGGTCGTCGCTGGTGCGGACCGCGTTCGGCAGGACGCTCCAGAACGACGGCCAGCCCTCGCCCGCGTCGTACTTCACCTTCGACGAGAAGAGATCGAGGTTGCAGCCATAGCAGCGGTAGACGCCCGGACGCGTCTCCGCGTTGAGGGGACTCGATCCCGCGTACTCGGTGCCGCCTTCGCGCAGGATGTAGTAGCGATCGTTCCCCAGGATGCGGCGCCACTCGGCGTCGGTATGGGTCACTTCGTACGAACCGGCCGCCGCCGGCGCACGGCGCATCGCGAACCCGAAGGCTGCGAGACCGCCGAGGGCCGCGATGAAGGCCGAGCGCTGCATCAGAACGTCGGGACGTGGCATGCGATGCCGTTCCGCTCCGCGTAGCGCTGGTGGTACGCTTCGGCCGGGTAGAACGTCGTCGCTGCCGTGACCTCGGTCGCGATCGGCCTAGCGAGCGTGGCTTGGAGCGCGTCGCGCGAGGCGAGCGCTTCGCGCTCTTGCTCGGGCGAGTGGAAGAAGATCGCCGAGCGGTACTGCGTGCCGACGTCAGGCCCTTGGCGGTTCATCTGGGTCGGGTCGTGCATACTCCAGAACGCCGTCAGCAACTGCGCGAACGAGACCTGAGCCGGATCGAACGTGACCTCGACCGCTTCGGCGTGGCCGGTCGTGCCGGTGCAGACCTGCGGATAGGTCGGGTCGACGGTGTGGCCGCCGGTATAGCCCGAGATGGCGTCTTCGACGCCCGGGATCATGCGGAAGCCCGCCTCGACTCCCCAAAAACAACCGGCGGCGAATGTGGCTTTCTGGCTCATATACCTCTAGAACGCATGTGACCCGGGCTTTGGATGCGTTCCGGTGAAGCAAGCAGGCATGAAGCAACCCGGGAAGCCGCGTTCCTCTGGCGAGCCGGCCGAGGCGACGGCGCGCAAGATCGCGATCCTGATCGAGCTGATCCGCAACAAGCGGCTCTCGGTCGCGAAGATCGAGAAGCAGTACAAACTCTCCGAGCGACAGGTCTCGCGCGACCTCCATGAGTTGCGCAAGATCGGGGCCGGGATGGGCTTCGAGATCGGCAAGCGCAATGCGGCGGGCTACGTCGAGCTCAAGGGCTTCGCCAACCGGCCGGGTGGCATGGTGACGGCGGAACGCAACATCCGCGCGCTCATCGCCGAGCTGTTCAAGGCGTTCGGCGAGCCGCTCCGCGAGTTCGCAGACGGGTTCGACGAGAACGTGGCGTCGTTCGTCCAGGTCGTGATGCCGCGACTGGAAGAGGGCTCGCGGGTGGCGCACGTGCTCGACCTGCTGCGCGCCGCCTGGGACGCGAGCGCCCGCGTCCGCTTTCGCTACAAGGGCAAGGAGCGCGAGGTCGAGCCGCACGTCGCGATGGTCCGCTCCGGGCGCTACTATCTGATCGGCCGGTTGGTCGGAACGAAGGCGAACGAATGGCGGATCTTCTCGATCGACGAGATCGTCGAACCCGTCAGCCGGTGCGGCACGTTCACGCCGCGAATCCCGCCCGCCGAGTACAGTTCGAAGGACGCGATCGGCTGGATCAAGACCGGCGAGAAGCATCGCGTCGAGGTGACCGTCACCGCGCGCTTCGCGCAGACCGCGACCTCGCGGCGCTGGCAGACCGATCAGGAAGTGGTCGAGCACGCGGACGGCACCGCGACCCTCTCGTTCTCGGTCGGCGACGTCGACGAGGCGATCCGCTGGGCGCTCGGCTACGGTGACGAAGCTTGGATCAGCGCGCCTCCCTCGGCCGTCGCGCGCGCGAAAGAGCTGGTCGCCGCTATCGCGGAGCGGTACTAGCGGCCGGTTCGCTTGCTTGCTTGCAGCGGGGGTCAGTTTGGATGGTGATTGGCTTGACGACCAGGAGTGAGTCGCCGCAGTATGACAGGGACACCAGGGCAAATCTGCCGGGCAACGGACTGGACCTGATTGGAACGCTGACGGGAGCTTCATGAATTGGGAACAATTTCATAGCGCCTATAAAGCCGGATACACAAGCGCTTGATACCCACGCCTATTAGGTTGCGTATGGATTTTAAAACACTTGGTCAAGCAGCTGCAGCGATGATCTGCGTGCTCGCGATGACAGCACAGATAAAGCCATCAAGGTATCCAGCGCCCGTGCCGAACTTGGATCGAGAATTCCATACAATTTCTCGGCAAAAATGCAGAGCCTTATTTGATGAATCTGCTGACAGGCAGAGGATTGAAGGAAGACTCGTGCGGACGAGGGACGCCCGGAACCTTAATCTCGAGCTTGTCGTCCTGGGATCAACTGTAGGACGGGAAACGGTGTTTGTTCTAGCTGGATCTAGTAGCGTGATGTTGTCGTCGTCCGCGCTTGGCGGTTCCACCTCAACATTTACCCTCCCCCGCGATAAGATCGGCGCTCGAATTCTCTATGGGCTGAAAGGTTCTGGCGGTCATATTGTCTCTTATGGGCAGATTTGTAATTGAACTGAAAATGGTGCCGAATATTTCGAATAAGCGGCATAACGCATCCTAGGCGATGATTATGTATTTAAGAGGCGGCCCCGCATTCTGGCCACGAAATCGCCTGAAGTTATGTGATGGTGGATAGGACCCGAGTCGGGAGCCAGATTCCGCCTTGGCCGTCAAGCCGCCCATGCCGGGTCTAATTGGCTGTCGCACATCGACTGAATATCGCGTCAAAAACGTGACTTGGCGGCCGACTAGCTGGAATAGACGGCTTGGTCATGGCTATAGTGCCCCTGGCAGCTTCGGTGCCACGATGGGCGCCTTGCCGAGTGCTTGCGAGTTTTACCTTGGGCAAGAATGAACCATGACCCCGTCGACTGTCATGATCGGCGCGAGGCTTGCGGCGACCGTGCGCCTGAAAGGTAGTCGCCGCTAACGCGGAGCACCACTTGCGATTGGTTTCCCGGCGCGATGCCAGAACTGTAGATCCATCGGGAGTGCGGCCGGCGCGAGCGGAGTAAGACCGAGGCCTTCGAGGTCGGACGGCACGACCGCGCCGAGGCGGTTCGAGTAGAGGAAGATCGCGGGTACGTCGATAGCCGCGAGCTCCTGATAGCGGTCGAGCGCGGCGCGGGCCGTCGCCGGATCCTTGGCCGAGCGCGCCGATTCGATCAGCCGGTCGATCTGCGGATTGCTGTAGTACCCGAGGTTGTAGCCGCCGTTCTCGCGGGTCTGCTCGGAGCCGAACGATTGATAGTCGTCGGGGTACGGACTTAGGATCCGGCCGCGAAGAGCGAGCTGGAATCGGGAGTGATGGAGGTCGTCGAAGAACGTCTGCAGCTCCTCGTTCTGGAGCGTGCAGTCGATCCCGACTGCGCGTAGGTTCTCTTGGATGAGTTCCGCGATGTTCGAGGCGATCGCGTCGGTCGCTCCACCGGTCGTGAGCGTGATGCGCAGGGCTGCCCCGTTCTTGATCCGGACGCCGTTCTGGAGGTGCCACCCGGCGGCTTCCAGCAAGGCGCGTGCCTTGGCCGGATCGTAGCCGTACCGGACGACCTTCGGGTCGTAGTATGGCGAGAACGACGGGAGCGGACCGTTGAGGATGTCGGCCTGTCCGCTCATGATGCCGTCGATGATGAAGCGTCGGTTGAGGGCGTACATCATCGCCTGACGGACCGCGCGCTCTTTGATGAAGGCGATGTGCGGGTCGCGGAAGTTCGGCAGCAGATAGAACGTGACGTTCCACGGCCAGTTCACGAAGCGGTAGTCGCCGCGAAGGCGTTTGCGGACGCGCCACAGGTTCGGCGGGATATCGGTGACGTCGACCTCGCCCGCGTCGACCGCCGCATAAAGCGAATCCTGTTGCGGGTAGACGCGGAACGCGATCTCGGGGAGGATGGACGGTCGTCCCCAGTAGTTCGGATTGCGCCCGAGGACCATGTAGGCGTTCGAGACGTTACGTTCGATGCGGAACGGCCCGCTGACCAGCGGGTTCTGATTGTAGGCCGAATCCGTGTTGACGAAGTCGGCCTCGGCCTTCGAATCCGGCGAGAACTTCCCCAAGACGTGCTTCGGGAGCGGATACGTGTCGTTGGCGAGCGCGTTGAGAAGAAATGGCGGCGACGGGCTCCGCAGGCGGATCTCGACGGTCTGGGGATCGAGGGCGCGGATGCTGCGCATCAACGTGAAGTCCGAGGTCGACCCGGCGATGATGTTCGGATTGATCGAGAGCCGGATGGTGAAGACGACGTCGTTCGCATCGAGCGGCACGCCGTCCGACCAGCGCGCCTTGCGCAGGTGCACGACGTAGCGCGTGCCGCCTTCCGTGATGTCGACCTTGCGCGCAAGGCTGGTCGACCAGCGCGGCAACATGTTCGCGCCGAGATCGATCAGCGGCGTGTAGATCAAGTGCTCGACCATCGTCGAGGAGCTCGAGATCGACGTGACCGGATTGAGGCCGGCCGGCCCGGCGATCCAGGCGGTCACGATGAGATTCGGGTCGCGCGTCTCGGCCGTGCGCGCGCCGCCGCACGACGTCAGCAGCGCGAGCGCGAGGAGCGCGACGATGCCGCGCTTCACGTGCCCGCCACGCCGGTGTCGCGACCTTCGCGCAGCCAGTCGCCCAGGAAGTTGAACGCGCAGACGGTCGCGAGAATGGCCAGGCCCGGCGGCACGATCAGCCACCAGGCGCCCGCGAACAGGTCGCTCTGCGCGCTCGAGAGCAGGTTGCCCCACGACGGCATCGGGGCGCGCACCCCGATGCCCAGGAACGAGAGCGCCGTCTCCGAGAGCATCGCCGTCGCGACCATGAAGGTGGTCGTCGTGATGATCGTTCCGCCGGCGTTGGGGACGACGTGGCGGAAGATGATGCGGGCGTCGCTCGCGCCGACCGAACGCGCCGCTTCGACGAACAGCCGCTCCTTGAGCGAGAGCACTTCGCCGCGCACCAGGCGCGCCGGGCCGAGCCACGAGGTCGCCCCGATCACCAGCATCAGGGCGATCAGGCTGCCGTGGAACATGGCGGCCAGGAAGAGCAGCAAGAACAGCGTCGGGACCGATAGGAAGACGTCGACCAAGCGCATCAGGATCGCGTCGGCAATACCGCCGTAATAGCCCGCGATCGCGCCGTAGGCGGTGCCGATCAGCATCGCGACTGCCGCCGCGATGGCGCCGACCGAGAGCGTGATCCGGCCGCCGACCAGCAGGCGCGCGAGTTCGTCGCGGCCCAGGCCGTCGGTGCCCAGCCAGTGCGCGAGGCTGGGCGACGCGTACGCGTTCGCGACGTCGGTCGCGGTCGCGCTCAGGTGCAAGGCCCAGGGCGCGAGCGCGCACGCGACGATCGCGAGCCCGATCCACGCCAGCCCCGTCCACGCGATCGTCGTGACAGGGAGCCGCGGGCGCGTTGCGGCTTCGTCGTCACTCATAGCGCACGCGCGGATCGACGATGCCGTAGGCGAGATCGGCGAGCAGGTTGCCGAGGATCACGAGCACGCCGGTGATGACGGTCATGCCGAGCAGGGTGGCGTAGTCGCGATCGAGCGCGGCCTGCCAGAAAAGCTGCCCCATGCCGGGATAGGCGAAGATCGATTCGGTGATGACCGCGCCGCCGAAGAGCCCGGGCAGACTGCTCCCGAGCAAGGTGATGAACGGGATCAGCGCGTTGCGCAGCACGTGCTTGAAGAGGACGGTCGACGGGCCGAGCCCCTTGGCCACGGCGGTCCGCGCGTAGTCCTCGCGCAGCTGCTCGATCATCGACCCGCGCACGTAGCGGCTCCAGCCGGCGATCGAGACGATCGCCAGCGTCGCCGCCGGCAGCACCAGATGCGCCAACCGCGAAGGCCAATCGAAGGCGGTCGTGTCGATGGTCTGCAGACCGCCGACCGGCGACCACCCGAGCGTCACCGCGAACAGCGCGATCAGCAGCGTGCCGAACCAGAACGTCGGCATCGACCAAGCGATGAAGACCGCGAGCGATGCGATGCGGTCGAAGCGGGTCCGCTGGCGCGCCGCCTGCACGACGCCCAGCGGGATCGCGATCGCGATCGAGATCAGCAGGGCGAAGCCCATCAGCAGCAGCGTGGCCGGCAGCCGCTCGGCGATCAACGCCGCGACCGGCGACTGACGGACGTACGAGAAGCCCAGGTCGCCGTGCGCGAGCGCGCCGATCCACGCGAAGAACTGTTCGTGGAGCGGCTTGTCGAGCCCGAGCGAGTGGGTCACCTGCGCGATCTGGGCGGGCGTCCCGCGATCGCCGACCAGCGCCGCGACCGGGCCGCCGGGCGCGATGTGGATCAGCACGAACGCCAGCACCGCGACGCCGAGCAGCGTCGGCACCGCGAAGAACAGACGCCGCAGGATGTAGTTCGTCATCCTACCAGGTGTAGTTCGCGAGCGCGTCCCACTGGTACGGCTGGGTGCCCTTCCAGTCGAAGTAGCAGACGCCGATCGCGCCCGCGGCTCGAGCGCCGTCGAGGCTCGCGACGATCTCGTCCGCCGGCGGGTAGCCGTTGCGCCCTTCGGCGGTCGTCTGGCCGCCGATCGAGACCGGAAGCTTTCGCCCCGAAAGCGCGAGCAAGGTGGTGACCGACTTCGCCATCAGCGTCTTCACCAGGGCGGGCGTGGTCGGCGTCCGGCGCATCATGCGCCAGTACGCCATCGGCTGCAGCACGTCGGCATAGCGCGCGATCTCGCGGAACGGATACTTGCTCTCGTCGAGGTGTTCGAACGACGGGTCCTCGACGGTCGCGACGATCAGGTACTTCGCGCCGACCGCTTCGCGCAGATACTTCTCGTACTGCCAGAGCGCGGCCAGGCCGTTCGGGTCGCCGCCCATGAAATCATCGCCGCGTTCGAAGTCGACCGCTACGCCGAGGAGCCGCGTGCCCTTGGCGGTCCGGTACTGCGCGGTGCGCACCGTCGCCGAGACGTCTTCGAAGGTCGCCTCCCGCGGGACCGTCCACCCCATCGGCACGATGCCGTGCGCGGCCAGACCGTCGATGATCGCGTCGATCTTCGGCCGGGCTGCCGGCGGGATCTGCCACATCGCGCCGTACGCGGTGCGGATCTCGACGTAATGCAGGCCGCTCTTGGCGGCTTGCGCCACCATGGCCTCGGGATCGAGCTTGCCGTAGTAGTTGTCGTCGAGCGGATTGAGCGACCAGTAGAGCCACATGCCTTTGCCCGACGCAAGCGCGACGCTCGTCGCCGGCAGCTCGGCCGGAGTACGCGCGGCGGCGGAGATCGCGTGCGCGCCGCCCGTCAGCAGGTACCGGTAGGTGCGGTTCGGGATCGCCGCGGCGTCGCGATAGGTCGACGAGCCCGGCGGCAGCGAGGCGAGCGGGCGTCGCCCGCCGGGAGCGATCCGCCACAAGACCGTCGCCCGCGCGGTGCGCGGGAAGATGCCGACCTGGACCATGTGCGGGCCGAGCGCCCGCGCGACCAGCGGCTGCGGCTTCCACCGCCGCGTATCGGTGACGATACGCTGCACCCCCAAGGCGGGTTTGTTGGCGCGGACGCGCAGCACGATCGGTCCGGCCAGCGTGGTCGTCACCATCGCAGCGGGGGAGCCGTACCGCATGCGGTTCTGCCACTGCACGTGACCGCGGTCGCTGTCCCAGCTCAGGTCGCTGTTGGCCAGGATCTTCGTCTCCACGTTCTGCGCGTCGAGGAAGTGCGCCACCACCAGCCAACGCGCGGTGCCGTCGGGATCGATTCCGAGCGGGCGCGATTCGAGCCGGTAGTGGGTCGCCGGGTTCCCGGCGTAGACCGGCGTGTCGGGCGTCGGCGTGGGCGCCGGCGCGGCGGCGACCTGCGTCGCCGCGAGGACGAGCGATGCGAGTATCGTGCGGAGCATGAGCGTTCTTTCGACAAAAAACGGGGCGATGCATCGCTGCATCGCCCCGTAGGGTTACGAGGCGTCCTCGACCGTTAGATCTTCTTCTGGATGAAGAAGAAGAACAGCGGCGTGGATTGGCTCACGTTGAGGTACTGGTAGCCACCGGCGTTGGCACCCGGTGCATTCGTGCCGATACCGATCGGGCGAATGGCACCGCAACCTAGGCCGAGGTCCGCCGACGAGAGCGACGACGCGAAACACGGCGTCGTTCCGCGGCTATTGTTGAGGATGTTCATCCCCTGGACGCCGGCGTTCCAGTCCTTCTTCGGGCCGAAGTCCCAAGCCACCGTCGCGTTGACCTGCATCCACGGTATCGCAGGCTGCTGGACGCGGGTCACGACGCCGGTGGTCGAGCTATAGCTACCGGTGTACCAGCGTACCGGCGACTGGTAGTAGAGCTGGGGGTAGAAGTGGAAGTCGTCCTGATGGACGTCCGCCGTGAAGGAGGCGATGAGCGGCGGATCCGACGAGCGGAACAACTGCCCGTTGAGGCTGGGCGGCAACGAAACGCTGCCGTACGGCGTCGTGAGCGAGCTGGTCGTGTTCGTGAAGAAGTTCGAGAACGTCGACGCCAGCCACCACGAGACGCCCGACTTGCGGTTGTCGAGATGGTTGAGGCCGAACTCGATCCCATCGCCCTTGCGGACACCGCACTGGCAGGTGAAGCCGGTGGTCCCAGGGACCTTCACCCAGACCGGCGGGGTCTTGGTGGTATCCAGGGTGTACGGCGTGTAGTTCATCAAGATGTTCGAGGAACTGTTGGCGAACCAGCCGATCTTCATCGACGTGTTCGCGTCGAGTTGGCGTTCCCACATCAGGCTGTAGCGATGGATCCGGGTGGGTTCGAGTGCTACCGTACACGATGTCGGATTGTACTCGCTACAGTAGTACGACTCGGTCGGCCCGTTGAGCGGTCCCGGCGGCACGTAGCGATAGGCGACGTAGGAGGCCGGAAGCGAAGCCGAACTGGTGAGCGATCCGAGAATGACGTCGCGGCGATCCGCGGCGTAGTTGAACGCGAAGGTCGGCACCACGATCGATGCGGTACGTCCCCCCATAAACGCGTAGTCGTACTTACGGCTCTCCCAGCGCAGGCCGGGGCTGAGCAAGAACTTCCCGGCTTTGAAGTCGCCCTGCGCGTATGCGTACGGCGTCTTGGTCGGGAAGTCGCTGGCGTCCACCAGGGCCGGCCATTGGCTGCTCCACGTTCCGGGCGTGTTGAAGAAGCCCGTGTAGTATTCTTCGCGGAGGTTCTTGGCGTAGGTGTAGCCCGCGCCGAGTTCGATGCGCGCGTTAGCGTTCAGGTCGTTGTTGTACTTCAGGTCGAGTTGATAGATGTTCGAGCGGCGATCCTGATAGTATCCGGTCGAGAGCCAGTTGCTCAACTGGAAGCACGCGCCTGTCTTTCCGGGACCGCTCGGGTATCCCGCGACGGGCGTGCCGGGCGTATACGGATAGGGAGGGCAGGCGGCGTTGACGTTGACCGCGCCGTTGTTCTGGAACCCCGGCAGGTTCGAGTCGACGATCGGCTGATCGAAGATGTACTGGTTGAAGTTCTCCGAGAGACGCACCATGAACGACGAGTGATCGTTCAGGATGTGGGTCCACTGGATCTTCCCGATGCCGGAGTAGTGATGCCAGATGTTCCCGCCGACGTGTTGCGTCGAGGCGGTACCGAAGTACAGGCCGACCGGGCACGGCTGGCCGTTGGGCGCGACGCCGCCGGCGCCGCCCGTGTAGGTCGGTCCGCCCGATGGCGTCGCGACGACGGTGGCGCCGGCGCACGGAAGAGCGGTGAGCGGGACCGGTTCGCCGGGCGCACGCGCCATCAGGTAGCCGAAGCCGAACTCGCCGACGCCGTTCTGAATGAGGAACTGGAAATCGTCGTTGTTGGTCGGCTTGAAGTGGAAGTTCGCTTGGAGGTCGAGCGTCTTGATGACGCCGGGACCGTTCGCCTGCTCGATCAGCACCAGCGGATAGGTCTGGTCGTTGTTGTACTCGTTAAGCGCATTGGTGTTATCGAGCGAGAAGTACCACGACAGTTTCTTGTTCTGCGTGGCTCCGCCGTATTCCAGCGTCTCGTACACGTTGCGGTAGGTGGGGGTAGCGGCATAGGCGACGTTCGCGAAGCCCGGATAGGTACCGGACTTGACGACGCTGTTGATGATGCCGAGACCCGAGCCCGCCTGCGAGGCGTTCAGTCCGCCGGTGTTGACCACCAGCGATCCGATGCCGACGTTCGAGAGGTTGGTCGTGAACAGACCGGTGATCTGCTCGTTGATCGGAATACCGTCGTACTCGTACGAGATATCGGCGGCCGAACCGCCCTGGATGCGCGGCTGGCTGCCGTACGTGTTGCCGGTGACGCCCGGAATCGTCGCGACGTACTGATAGAGCGTCTTGTGGGTGTTGTTCCCGAGCGAGACCGCATTGAGCTGCTCGCTCGAGATGGTGTAGGTATCCGCGGTGGTGTCGGGCCGGACGAGGTTACTCGCCGAACGCGACTTGACTTTGGCGATCGTCGTCAGCGTCTTCGATACCGAGACGTTGATGGGGGTGGTCTGGTCTTGGAAGACCGAGATGCCCGGTTGGCTGGTCGCCTCGTACCCGACGGCTTGCACCGAGACGGTGTACGTATCCGGCGAGAGCGCCTGAAGGACGTAGAAGCCCTTCGAGTCGGTCGTGGTCGTGCGCGAACCCGAGGGGGACGCGGCCGCGACGGTCGCGTTGGCGACCGGAGCGCCCGACGTCGCGTCGGTAACGGTACCGCTGATCGTGCCGGTGGTGCCGGCGAAGGCCGGACCGGACGCGAGCGTCACGCACACGATGGCGGCGGTAAGAACCAGGCTTACCGAACGCCGAAATCGTGAAAGTAGCATAAGATGCATATTCTCCATCGTTTCCGGTGACGCTCGACAGGTGCTCTCCCGCATCCCAGCTCCGCGCCACCGGACAAAAGAAAAGCGAACCGGTGGTGGACCCACGCGTTCGCTCGTATCTTTTAATGTCGCGTTAAGGGCTCCGGTTCCTGCGGCTAGATCATGGCCTTTGCCAGGCCGCGGGGGGCGTCGCTTTCGACGTACCGGGCCCGCCCGGTATAGAGGGCGATCATCTGGGCGGCGACCAGCCAGGCCAGCGTATTGAACGGGTCTCCGGTGACCGGCCCGAGGAGCGGGATGTCGCCGATGTGGCCACCGATGACGTAGCGCAGGGACTCGGCCTGCGAGGCCTCCACCAGCGGCCGGTTGACGATCTCGCGGGCGACCTGGTCGACGATCCCGATGATGGCGCACGAGGCGTCGAGCATGGCCGCGCTGCCGTGCCGGAACTCGCCGGCCGAGAAGCCCTCGGCGTGGATGTAGCTGGCTTCCTTGAGCTTGAGCGCGGTCTCCAGGCTGATCGGGTAGCCGTATCCGGTCGCCACGATGACGACGCTCCGGCGGCGGGCGATCCGTTGGGCCGCTTCGCGGACGTCTTCGACGTCCGGCCCGTCGAGCCAGGAGCGCACGTCCTCGGCGGTCTCGACCAGGGTGTTGGCATTGCGGGCGTGGTTCCCGCCGACCAGGGCGGCCGCCCAGAGCAGCAGCGCGGCCGTCGCGCTGACCGATTTGCTGGCGGGGACCGCGACCTCGTGGCCGGCGCCGACGTCGACGGTCACGTCGGCGCGATGCCCGAGCGGCGAGTCGGGCGAGTTCGTGAGGGCGATCAGGGTCTTGGGTTCGAGCACGTCGAGCGCCCGCAGCAGGTCGGTCGATTGACCGCTCTGCGAACACGCGATGACCGCCGCGCCGTGATAGGCGACGTGATCGAGGGTCGCTTCGGTCGCGGGCAGGGCGTGTGCCCGGATCCCGCGGCGTCGGAACGCGAGCGCGCCGAGCTGCGCCATGTAGAGTGAGCTCCCGCTGCCGAGCAGCACGATGTCGCGGTCGCGGATCGCGTGCGCCAGCTCGGCGGCCTTGTTGGACGTGGCGAGCGCGCGCCAGACGTCGGGTTGTTCGCGGATCTCGCGTTCGAACTGGGCGCCGAGCATCAGTGCGTCACAAACTCCGAAAGAACGGCGCCGCGGACGATGGCGAGCCGCTCGCTCGCATGCGGTGCTTGGTCGATCCAATCATTCACCAGGAACGAGAAGGTTACCGCCCCGTGGCGCTTGGTGCGGATGAAGCCCGAGACCGTCCGGACGTGGCTGATCGAACCGGTCTTGGCGAACACGTTCTTCTCGGCCGGCGTTCCCTTGTAGGCGTTGCGCAGCGTTCCCGAGACGCCGGCCACGGGGAGCGCCTCGAGGACGAGCTCGCGGTTGGGACCGTTCCAGTCGTGCTGGAGGATCGCGACCAGCGCCCGGGGGGTGATCCGGTCGTAGTTCGAGAGCCCCGAGCCGTCGGCAATGGTGACGGTCCCCGGGTCGACGCCGATCGAGGTGAGGAACGCCCGTTCGGCCTTGGCTCCGTTCTCGGAGGTCCCGGGCAGACCGGCCGTGGCGGCACCGATCTCCTTAAGGAAGAGCTCGCCGACGAGGTTGTCGCTCGGCCACCAGAAGTCGGCCATATACTCGGGCATCGGCTCCGACGCGTGGGTCCAGAGCACGGTCGCCCCGGCCGGAGCGACGCCGCCGGTCTGCGACCCGCCGACGACGGTCACGCCGTGGGTGGCCAGCGCCTGGGTGAAGACCGCGACCGCCAGCTCGGCCGGGTCCGGTGCGGCCGGGCGGATATCGCCGGATTCTTTCGCGCCGAACGGATACGAGCCGCCGATGCGGATGGTACGGGGCTGATCCCACGGACGCGTCAGGACCGAGGTGTCCTTGGACCCGGGTTCGCCCGTGGTCAGGCGGTTGTCGAGGGTGATCGCGGACGTCACCGGATCGGCCCGCAGGACGCCGGCTTCGCCGGGCGCCGCGCCAGGCGATATATACAGATGAAGGACGTTCTCGTCGAACGAGAGTGCGGTCACCACCGGCGCGTAATCCCACGGCAGATCGTCGTAGTCCCAGCCGTCGGGATAGCGCTGATCGTCGTAGCGGGAAGCGTCGCCGACGACCTGGCCGGTGATCCGGGTGAGGCCGGCCTTGGCGATCGCCGCGGCGGCGTCGTCGAGATCCTTGGCGTTCAGATGCACGTCGCCGCCGCCGCGCAGGTACAGGTCGCCGGTCAGCGTGCCGTCCGCGATCGTGCCGGCGGCCAGCACCTGCGTCTGGAAGGCGAACGACGGGCCGAGCCGCTCGAGCGCGGTCGAACCGACCAGGAGTTTGAAGTTCGAGGCGGGTTGGAAGGCGTCGTCGGCGTTCTGAGCGACGAGCGTCGTGCCGCGCGCGGTGTCGATCGCCAGCAGACCGACGTGTGCGCCGCGCAGCGCCGGGCCCTTCATCGCCTTGGCCAGGTCTTTGCGCAGCGATGCGATGTCGCGCGCGCTCCAGGGCACGCCGCCCGCGACCGGCTTGGGCAGCGTCCGCACGACCGAAAGGTCGGCCGCGCCGGCCGGCATGGCGGAGGTCGCGAGCGCGGCCAGCGCGCAGGCCGCCAGAGTTCTACGTATCGCAGTCAAGTTCGAGTACCTCGTCGAGTGTTTGGCGGCGCGCGATCGGGGTGTGCCTCCCGTTCTCGATCGCGACGACGGCGGGTTTTGCGAAGCGGTTGTAATTGCTCGCCATGCTGTAGGTGTAGGCGCCGGTCGTGCACATGGCCGCCAGATCGCCGGCGGCCAGATCCGCCGGGAGGTCGGCGTCGCCCATGAAATCGTTCTCGCACGAGCGTCCGCAGACCGCGACGCGCTCGTTCGCTTCGCCGCTTGCGACCGCGGCGACGTGGTGGTGCGCTTGGTAGAGGGCCGGGCGCGGATTGTCGGCCAGACCGCCGTCGATCACGACGAACGTGCGCGCCTGCTGGCGCTTGCGTGCCATCACGGTGTAGATCGACGTGCCGGCACGGGCGATCAGGGCTCGGCCCGGTTCGATCCCGATGCGGACCGGCGGAATGCCGGCGGCGCACACCGTCGCATCGACGGCGGCCGCGA
>JANWKW010000084.1 GCA_025451135.1 Vulcanimicrobiia bacterium
ACACCCGAGGTGTTGCGCACGACGTACCACGACTGGTCGTCCATGTCCATTTCAACGAGCACGTAACCGGGGAAAACTTTTTTCGGCGTGATCTTGCGCTTGCCGTCTTTGAACTCGACTTCGTCTTCCATCGGGACGAGCACGCGGAAGATCTTGTCCTGCATGTTCATCGAGTGGATGCGGCGCTCGAGGTTGGCCTTGACCTTGTTCTCGTAGCCCGAGTAGGTGTGGACGACGAACCAGTCGCGGCCGGCTTCCTTCGCTTCGCTCGGCGCGGCGGGCTCGGCCTTGGCCGGCTCCGGCTCGGCTTCGTAGCCGAACGGAACGCCCGAAGGCGTGGCGGCCGGGGCCGACGGCTTGGTATCGGGTTCGGGCGCCCACGCCGGCATGTATTCCGGGTTGAAAGGCTTCTCGAAGTCGGATTCGGTCACGTCGTTATCGCTATCGGGCTACAGGATGGATGGCGTTGAAGATCCAGCCGAAGAGCTGGTCCGCGCCGAACGTGAACAGACCGATGGCGACCACCAGGATGATCGTCAGCAGCGTCGCGGACATCCACTCTTCGCGAGTGGGCCACGTCACGCGCTTGAGCTCGGTGACGACGCCCTTGACGAAGTCGTTCGCGCTCGCACCCGCCTGCTGGCGTTGCGCCGCCGTGACTCCGCGGCCCACCGCGCTCTTGTTTTGGTCGTTCACCAGGTCGTCTCCCAGAGATGAGATTTGGCAGGGCGGACAGGACTCGAACCTGCAACCGACGGTTTTGGAGACCGCAACTCTACCAATTGAGCTACCGCCCTATAAAGGCCGCCGCGCGTGCGCGACGGGCCGATCCGGTCTACTTCGTTTCGCGGTGGGGTTTGTGGCACCGGCAGAAACGGCAGTACTTGCTCAGCTCGAGCCGGTCCGTCGTCTTCTGCTTGTTCTTCTGCGAATTGTAGTTGCGTCGCTTGCATTCGTTGCAAGCCAAGACGACCATCACGCGATTTTCTTTTTTAGCCACTTCTGCCTACTGCCAAACAACATGAAATGAACGGACCAGCGGGTCCGTTCGGCGACCCATAGTACCACAGGCCGGGGGAGGGGTGCAACTACCGGGAGACGATCCTGATCGTGCCGGAAAGCGCCGGTTCCACCGCCGCGTCGAGCACGGTCGCGGCGTACGCTCCGGGAGCAACATACCACGCATCGTAGGCCGGCGACCAGACCGCGAAGACCCGGGCGGCGAGCGGTAGGCGGACGCGTCGCGACTGCCCGGCGGCCAGCGTGACCCGCGCGAATGCGGCCAAACGAGCCGGGCCGCCGCCGGGCGGCACCAGCATCAGGCGGGCGACGGCGGTTCCGGCGCGGACCCCGGCGTTGCCGACCAGGAACGAGACCGTCACCGGCGCCTCGCTCCCGTGGCCGTAATCGATCCGCAGGCCGGAGTAGGCGAAGACCGCGTAGGTCGTGCCCGCCCCGAGCGGATAGCCGGCAGCCGCGCTCGGCAGCCGGCCGGCCGGCGCGGCCAGTCCCGTCAGCACGTTGGCCAGTCCCTCCGGCGTGCCGGCGACCGGATCCCAAGCGACCAGCACCGCCGGTGCCTGGGCGCTCCAGTCGATCGCCTCGGGCCCGCGCTCGAGCACCACCGCGGTCCGCGGGTTGGCGGCGGCCCGCGCGCGGACGAGTTCGGCTTCGCCGTCGCTCGGCGCGCCGAGGATCAGGACGCAGGCCGTCACGCGGGCGGCAGCCTGGGCGGCGAGCACCGGATCCGCAGGCGCGGTCGTCACCGCGGTTCGGGGCAGGGCCGCCCGGATCGCGGCCAGGGTGGCGTCGTCGGCGCCGACCACCACGAGCGACCGGACCGCCTCGGGCGCGAACGGCAGCACGAAACCGTCGTTCTTGAGGAGCACCGCCCCGCTCTGGACCAAGCGCCGCGAGAGCGTCGCGGTCGCGGCCGGCAAGCCGGGGAGCGGCGGCCGGCCGAGCAATCCCGCCTTCCGCGCCGCCCAGCGGACCCGTTCGATGGTGGTATCGTCGGTCCACGACGACCCGGTCACGAAGCCTTGGAAAGCGACCTGACGGCGGAGAGTGGCGGCCAGGAAATGCGGATCGCGGCAGATCGCGGCCACCCAGGTCGCGGCGGGAAGGGTGCATGCGATCGCTCCAGCGCCGCCACGCACGGCGGCTTCGAGCGGAGGCTGATCCTGGGCGTGGATGGCGGCCGGATCGGTGGCGGTCTCGGCCGACGGAACCGCGACCGCGAGCGCGTGCCCGCGCACGAGGCCCGCGAAGATGGGTCCGACCGCTAGCGCTTCGAAAGCCGGGTCGTTCGAGAACGCGCCGAGTCTGATCGCGACCGCATTGGCGCCGGCTGCGCGGGCTCCGGCAGCGAGTCCGGCGCCGTATGCCCGCCAGGCCGCCGGGTCCCAGGCGGCTGCGACTTCGGGGGCCGACGCCAGTGCCGGATCGGGGGTCGCCAAGCGCAAGGCCGGAACGCCGCCGGCCGCCGGCGCGGAACCGGTCCGGGCGAGGGCTTGCGCGCCGCGAGCCACGTCGCCGGCGGCGGCCGGGACGACGGCGAGCGTCATGACGATCGCGAGCGATCGGGCGAGCCATCGCGACACGAGTTCGGTCTCCTGGAGAGCGGTGGTGGTGCGCCCGGGCGGAATTGAACCACCAACCTTGGGCTTAGGAGTCCCCTGCTCTATCCAATTGAGCTACGGGCGCGCACTCCGGCCCGAATTTAGGCGACGCGCGCGGCTGCGCCTCTGCGCCACGCCAGGAACCGCTCGACGTAGTCCGGGTCGAACTGCGTGCCCGAGCAGCGTTCGATCTCGGCGAGCGCGTCGGCTTCGGGGATGCCGCGATGGTAGGGCCGGTCGACCACCATCGCCGAGAACGCGTCCAAGATCGCGATCGCGCGGGCGAGGGGACGGATCTGCTCGCCGCGCAGGCCGTTGGGATAGCCGGCGCCGTCCCAACGCTCGTGATGCTGTCCCACGATCTCCGCGACGTCCGCGAACGATTCGTACGGCTGCAGGATGGTGCGCCCGAAGGTGGCGTGCTCTTGCATCGAGCGATATTCGTCGGCGGTCAGCGCGCCCGGCTTGATCAGGATCTTGTCCGGGATCAACAGCTTGCCGACGTCGTGCAGCAGGCTCGCTTGCAGGAGCCAGCCCAACTGCGCGGCGTCGAGGTCGAGGTTGTACTCCGACCAATGCTTGGCCATGGCGTTGACGTGGAACAGGTGCACGCGCGTGAACGGATCGCGATCGAGCAGGCTGCCCACGACCGTCTCGATGCCCTCGAAGATACCGTGCAGGTGATATGAATCGATGTCGTCCTCGCCGATCGGCATACCGCCGAGCTTGCGCGAGAGGCGGGTGCGATGCACGCACAGGGCGACCGCGTCGACGCGGCCGGACGTCTCGAGCGGGACGAATGCGTAGCCGCACGCGACCGAGATCGGGACCTCGGTCGCGCCGCCGGCGTAGGAAAGGGCTCGCAACCGCTCCATCGCGCTCGCGACGATGTCGAACGCGAGTTCGCGCGAACGGCCCTCGATGAGCGCCAGGAAGACGTCGCCGCCGAAACGCCCGATCGTCAGCTCGCCGTCCTGCAGACCTTCGAGCGTGCTCGCGACGCGTTTGAGCACCGCGTCGCCCTCGGCGTAGCCGTAGGTGTCGTTGAACGAACCGAAGTTGGTCAGGTTGAACATCGCGACCCCGACCGGCCGGGTCGAGGTCGCGCGCGCGATCGCACCGTCGAGCGCGCGCAGCAAGCGCGAATGATTGGCCAGGCCGGTGAGCGTGTCGTAATCGGCCGAGCGCGTGAGGGTCGCGAGCAGACGGTTGTTCTCGATCGCCACGCCGAGGAAATGCCCGATGGCGGCGACCAGCTCCACGCCCTCCGCGTCGTAGGCGCCGGCCCGTTTGGATTGCACGGAGAACGCGCCGACCGCGCGCCCGCCGACCCGCAACGGCACGAAGATCGCCGAGACCGAATCGTTGGATTGCGGACGGTCGGTGTAGATCGGCGACGTGCCGTCGGGCGCCCACTCCTGCGGGTCGTTGCCCCAGATCACCTCGCCGGTCTCGATCGCTCGGCGCGCGCGCGACTTCTCGCTGAGCGAGAGGTGCGCGTCGCGGGTGTTCGTGCCGTGGTCGTGGATGAACTCGATCGTCGGCGTGCCGGCCGCGTCGGTCAAGGCCACGAACACGACCGAGGCGTCGACGTGGGAGGCGAGCAGGCCGGTCAGCCGCTCGAACAAATCGTACAGCGAGATGTCCGCCGCGAGCAGACTCGCGGCTTGCCGGATGAGCGACGAGTCGCGCAGTTCGCGTGACGACTCAAGCATGAGGAGCGCGTTCGCGCCCGGGGGCCGCCGGCCCCTTGTGGTAAGGTTGACGAATGGTCGATTATCCGTTGCTTTCCAGCCAAGCCGCCGGGCTGCTCTCGGGCGAGCCCGACGCGCTGGCCAACGTCGCGAACTTCGCGGCCTTCGTGTTCGCGGAACTGCCCGAGATCAATTGGGCCGGGTTCTACTTCGCGCGGCCGGACGGCGACCTGGTCCTGGGCCCGTTCGCGGGCCGCCCGGCCTGCACGCGGCTCTCGCAGGGGCGGGGCGTCTGCGGCGCGGCCGCGACCTCGATGACCACGGTGGTCGTTGACGACGTCGATGCGTTCGCCGATCACATCGCCTGCGATTCCGCCTCGCGCTCCGAGATCGTCGTGCCCGTCCTCTCCGGCGGCCGCACCGTCGCCGTCTTCGATATCGACGCGCCGATCCTGGCGCGCTTCGGGCCGGCCGACCGGGCGGGCATCGAAGCCCTGGTCGCGATCGTCGCGCCGTTCGCGGTCCGGTTGGCCGAAACGCTCGCCGGCCGCACCGCGAACCGCTAGATCACGTTCATCGCCTTGGCCTCGACCAGCTTCTGGATGGTCAAGTGCCCGAGGCCGTGAGCCTGGACCTTGCGGACGTAGGCCGCGTCGATCGAGAGGGAGCGGAGCTGGACCAATTGGCGGACAGGGAGATTTGGATAGCCGACTCCGGCCATCTCGCGTACGAATGCGGGGGTGACGTCAAGGGCACGGGCCTCAACGGTTTCGCGTGCGTACAAGAATCCGACGCCCGCCGACTTCATATCGGCGATGTATTCGGGCGTGACGTCGAGCGCCCGCATCCCGATCAAATCTTTGAACGGGATCTGATCGAAGCCCACCTTAGCCAGACCGTCGACGTACGCGATCGTGATGTCGAGCATGGCGCCCGCCATCTGTTCGCGGTCGCCACGAATGGCCGAACCGCGGGATCGCATAGCGCTTGCGTACGCGGCCCTCGGGGTAAAGGAGAAGGTCCCCGCGCCCCAGCCCCCGCCGAGCGTGCCACGACAGACGATGTCGCCGGCTTCGTGTGCGAGGGTGAACGTGACGGGGCCGTTAGGTCCGGTCAACTGCGCTTGGGAGAGCCCGAGCGACGCGAGTGTGACCGATCGGCCATCCTCGCTGTCGCGCGTTCCGTCGTCGCTAACGGAGCGGAGCTCGAACTGCACGGTACTGGCATCTTTGACAGAGATCTTCCACGTGCCGGAGACCGTATCGGCGCAAGCAACACGGGTGAGCGCGAGCGCGAGCGCCGCGCTGATCGCCAACATCTCGATCCGACGTCTCATAATATTCCACTCGCTTTCAGATTTTCAAGCTGCTTTACGGTGAGATTCCTGAATCCGTGAGCCGCCGCTCGACGGATGAACTCCGGATCGATCCCGAGCGCCTTAAGGTCTTCCATGTCGCGCATGCTCAGATCGGCGTAGCCGGCAGCAGCCATCGCGTGCGCGTAGTCCGGCGTTAAGCCAAGCGCCTTGTACTCCGTGATGTCGTTCATGGTCATGAGCGCGGTCGAACCGAAGTACTGGCGAAGGCCGACGATGTAGTCCGCCGTCACCCCTAGCGAGCGCGCCTCCTCCACCTGGTTCGGGGTGAGATGCGGGTAACCGGCTGCCGCGAGGCTCTTGGCGTAATCGCCGGTGATCCCGAGCGCACGATACTCGCCGATATGGGCTAGACTTACCGCACCAAAGTAGTCTCGAAGCTCACGGACATAGTCAGCCGTGATGCCCAGTGACTTAGCCTCGGCAATCTCGCGGACCGTCGGGTGCGTGTAACCGACGGATGCGAGGCTACGGACGTATGCGGCGGTGACGCCGAGCGATTTCAGCTCGACTAGTTCGTCGAGCGTGAGGCCCGTCAGCCCCACGCTCGCGAGTTCGTCGATGTAGCCGGTTCGGGCGACGGTATCGGCGACGATCGGCGAGTTCGCCATGTGCGCGTCGACGTGCGTGAGGACGCTGTGCGCGACGTGGGTGCCGACGTGGGTGGCGAAGTGAACCGCGACGCCGGCTGGGATGACGCTCGGCGACTCGATCTTGGCCGGCGCGGCCTTACGGGACGTTTGCGCCGGAGCGACCTTCGCGGCACCGGTCTTCACCGGCGTCGCCGCACGGTGCGGTGCGGTGGCCGGAAGCGGCGCGATGGCCGCAGCCAGCGGATACGCGATCGAGGGCGCGACGTAGGCGGCCCCGATGCAGAGCGCGAGCAGCGCGAGCGCCGCCGAGCCGACCGGCCCGTACGAGAGCCGGATACGCACGTCGCGATGGACCGCGAGCAGACGTTCGATCCGGATCGACATGCTCTTGCGGGTGACGAACGCGCCGGGAGCGGCCATCGCCTGATACGGCCACATGGTCACCTCGGCGACCTTCGCCAGACACGAGGCGTACGGAAGCGGCTCGTTGGTCTGCGCGAGGACCCAATCGTCGCACGCGACCTCGCGCTCCAGGTCGAGCTGCCGGACGATCCACTGGACGCCCGGGTTGAAGAACAGCAGCGCTTGAGCGATGCGCTCGATCGCGTTGAACCAGTCGTCCGCGCGGCGAAGGTGGGCGAGTTCGTGCAGCAGGATGCGATCGACGTCCTGAGGCGCGAGCTCCTCGACCAGCTGTTCCGGCACCAGGATCATCGCGTCGAACAGCCCGACCGCGATCGGGATCACGATCTCCGACGAGCGGCAGAGCCGCACGTCGCGCGAACCCTTGGCCGCGCCGGTCCAGCGGTCCAGGCGCTGGCGATACTCGACCGGCAACGGCAGCGCGTCGCGTTTGAGACGCTCGAGATGCACCAAGCTGACGATCAGCCGCGCGAGCACGACCAGCGCGCCGATCAGCCAGATCCCGACCAGCGCCAGCACGAGCAGCCGCGGCAGCACGAAGCGCGCGCGTTCGAACGCCGGCAGGCCGCCGCTCGGAGTTTGAGATTGCGTCTGCGTCAGCGGCTTCGCCGCCTTCTCGGCCGTCGCCGTCGCGACGCTTGCGATCCTGCCCGGTTCGACCGTGCGGCGCGCGATCCGCGTAGAGGTGACGGCCGGCTGCGTGCCCGTCGCTTCGAAGGTCAGGGCGACGGTCACGACCGGCAAGAGCAGGCTCGCGAGCAGTGCGGAGGCCAGCACGGCGTGGCGCGTGGTGGCGTTCATGCTCCGGACCGAGCGGAGCACGAGCCACGCGACGCCCGCGAGCAAGGCCGCCTGCCACAGCCCGGTGACGAGCACGGCGAACGCGAAGCGCGCCAGGCTTTCGAGCGATTCCATCACTGCTGTTCCTCTTCGTAACGCGCGATCAGGTCTTTGATCGCGGCGAGTTCGGCGTGCGTCGGTTGTTCTTGCGCCATCAGGCGGACGGCCAGCGCGGTCTTGCTGTTCTCGAAGAACGACGAGACCAGATCGCCGATCGCCGAGGTCGCGGCGTCGTCGTGTTCGATCGCGGGATAGTAGACGTGGGCCCTGCCGTCCGCCTCGCGCGCGACCACGTTCTTCTGCTCGAGGATCCGCAGCATGGTCAGCACGGTGGTGTAGGCGAGCGGCGGCGGCGGCAACGCGGCGACCACCTCCGAGACGGTCGCGCGACGCAGTTGCCAGAGCACCGTCATGATCCGGAGCTCGGCTTTGGTCAGCGGTTTGGGCTTCTTACGCGGCATGGCGCTCCTCGAACTACTAAGGTGTTAGTAGCAGAATACACGAGCCCGGACCGGCTGTCAACTAAGGTCTTAGTAGTCAGTCAAGAGACGAAGACGCGCAAGGCTCCGGCCCGCACGCGCAGCTCGACCGGCGTCTTGAATGCGATGTCGCCGTCCACGGCGACGTCGAGCGGTCGCGAGGTCCGCAAGGTACAGGCGGGCGTCGCGCGTTCGGTGACGTTCCAGTCGTCGGGTAGCCGCCGGACCAGCGCGGACGCGAGGATCGAAAACGCCTCCGACCACGAGCGCGCCCGCGCGACGACCAGATGCAGCGCGCCGTCTTCGAGCTGGTCGTAGGCGACCGGGAACCCGCCGATGTACCGTCCCGAGCCGGCCAGCACGGCGATGCAGTTGGCCACCTCGAGGGTTCCGCGATCGTCCTCGATCGTGACCGAGAACGACCGGCCGCGGCGGAGGATCTTCGGGATGACGGCCGCGGCCGCGAACATCCCGAGCCGCTTCTTCAACTCGGTGGTCAGACCGCGCGCGGCCGCGGC
>JANWKW010000085.1 GCA_025451135.1 Vulcanimicrobiia bacterium
CATCGTCCTCGCGATCGCGCTCGCCGCCGGGATGCTGCGCGGCTTCCCGGCCGGCGTCTCGATGGCGCTCGCGGCGGGCGCACTGATCTCCGCCGGCGATCTCGTCCTGGTGCTCTTGGGGCCGGACCGGCGGTTCCGCGTCGAATATCTCTGCCACGCCCTCGGCTTCATCGCGTGCGTGGTCCTGGCGTATCTCTCGCTGCGACGTTAATCGCAGGTTTCGCTTGCATGGCGCGGAAACCGCGCTTCGTATGATCGTAGCCGTTTCGCGGGAGGCGGCGTCCGGCGAACGCCGCGTCGCGCTGGTTCCCGAGACCGTTGCTAGACTCGTCAAGAGCGGCGCGACCGTCAAGGTCGCGCGCGGCGCCGGAGAACGCGCCGCCTTTCCCGATGCGCTCTACACGCAGGCCGGAGCGTCGCTCGTCGACGATCCGGCCTCGCTGGTCTCCGAGGCCGACGTCGTGCTCTGCGTCGGGCGTCCCGACGACGCGCTCCTCGCGGCGATGAAGCCCGGCGCGGCGCTGATCGGCTTTCTCTCGCCGCTCGGCGATGCGGCCTACGTCGCGAAGCTCGCGCAGAGCGGCGCGACCGCGTTCGCGATGGAGATGATCCCGCGCATCACGCGGGCGCAGTCGATGGACGCGCTCTCGTCGCAGAACAACATCGCCGGTTACAAGGCCGTGCTGCTGGGAGCGAGCTACCTGCCGAAATTCTTCCCGATGCTGACCACCGCGGCCGGCACGATCCCGCCTGCCAAGGTGCTGGTGCTCGGCGCCGGCGTGGCCGGACTGCAGGCGATCGCGACCGCCCGGCGCCTTGGCGCGGTCGTCACCGGCTACGACGTCCGCGCGGCCGCGCGCGAACAGGTGCAGTCGCTCGGCGCCGGCTTCCTCGAGTTCGAGATCGGCGACGCCGAGGGCACCGGCGGCTACGCGAAAGAGCTGACGGCCGAACAGGCCGACGCACAGCGCCGCTTCATGGTCGAGAACATCGGCAAGAACGACGTGGTCATCACGACCGCGCTGGTACCCGGCAAGAAAGCGCCGCTGCTGGTGACCGACGACGCCGTCGCGGCGATGGCGCCCGGCTCCGTGATCGTCGACTTGGCCGCCGAGGCGGGCGGGAACTGTTCGCAGACGAAGCCCGGCGAAGTCGTCACTTCCGCCAATGGCGTCACCATCGTCGGCACGACGGATCTGCCGTCGAGCATGCCGTATCACGCCAGTCAACTGTACTCGCGCAACGTCTACGCGCTGCTGACGCCGATGGTCAAGGACGGCGCGTTCGCGCCCGACTTCGACGACGACGTCGTCAAGGGCGCCTGCGTCGCGCGCGGCGGCCAAGCCAAGGTGGGAGCGTAGTCATGGATATCAATGCCTTTCTCGGCCTGCTGACCGTCCTGGTGCTGGCGATCTTCGTCGGCTTCGCGGTCATCTCGAAGGTGCCGACGACGCTGCACACGCCGCTGATGTCCGCGACCAACGCCATCCACGGCGTGGTCGTCATCGGCGCGATGGTGGCGGCCGCGGCGCTCTACGAGCACGGAGCACCGGCGCCGTGGCTGCAGGTCGCGGCCACGGTCGCGGTGACGCTCGGCGCGATCAACGTCTTCGGCGGCTTCGCCGTCACCGAACGGATGCTGCAGATGTTCAAGCGGAAGGAGACGCCGTAGTGAGCGTGCTGACGATCGTCGGCGCCGTCGGCGACCTGGTCGCGATCGCGTGTTTCATCCAGGGCTTGATCCTGCTCAACGCACCGGCGACCGCGCGCGCCGGAAATCGCCTGGCGATGGCCGGGATGGCGATCGCGCTGATCTTCGCCGCGTGGCAGACGCTGGGCGCGGCCGCAGTGCCGATCGTCGTCGGCATCGTCGTCGGCGGCGCGATCGGCGTCGTCGCGGCCATGCGCGTGAAGATGACCGCGATGCCGCAGATGGTGGCGCTCTACAACGGCGCGGGCGGCGGCGCGGCGGCCCTCGTCTCGACCGTCGAGTTCTACCACATCCTCGGCACCGCCGCCGAGGGCGATCCGGTCGTGCGCGTCTCGCTCGTGCTCTCCGCGATCATCGGCTGCATCTCGTTCACCGGCTCGATCATCGCGTTCCTGAAACTGCAAGAGCTGATGACCGGGCGCCCGATCACCTATCCCGGCCAGCAAGTCGTCAACGCGATCGTGGCGCTCGCCGTAGCGGGGCTGGCCGTCTGGCTGGTCGCCCTCGCCGGCGCGGAGACGTGGTGGTGCTTCCCGCTGCTGCTGGTGCTCGCGTGCGCGCTCGGCAGTCTCTTCGTCCTGCCGATCGGCGGCGCGGATATGCCGGTGGTCATCTCGCTGCTCAACTCGTTCACCGGCCTGGCCGTGGCGATCACCGGATTCGAGATCGGTTCGAGCCTGCTCATCATCTGCGGCGCGCTGGTCGGCGCGAGCGGCACCCTGCTGACGGTGCTGATGGGCCGGGCGATGAACCGGCCGCTCACCAACGTGCTCTTCGGCGCGTTCGGTTCGGGCGGCGGCAGCGAGCCGGCCGGCGGCGCCGGCGGCGGACCGCAGAACGTCAAAAGCACGACCGCCGACGACGTCGCGATCATGCTCGCGTACGCGCAGAAGGTGATGATCGTGCCGGGCTACGGCATGGCGGTCGCGCAGGCCCAGCACAGCGTCAAAGCGCTGGCCGATCAGCTGGAGAAGCGCGGCGTCAAGGTCAGCTATGCGATCCACCCGGTCGCGGGCCGCATGCCCGGCCACATGAACGTGCTGCTGGCCGAAGCGAACGTGCCGTATCCGGCGCTGCTCGACATGGAAGACGCCAACCCCGAGTTCCCGACGACCGACGTGGCGCTCGTGATCGGCGCCAACGACGTGACCAATCCGGCCGCGCGCAACGTGACCAGCTCGCCGATCTACGGCATGCCGATCCTCGACGTCGACAAGGCCGGCAACGTGATCGTGCTCAAGCGATCGATGCGCTCGGGCTTCGCCGGCATCGAGAACCCGCTCTACGAGATGGACAATACGTCGATGCTCTTCGGCGATGCTAAGGCCAGCGTCGACGAGCTGACCGCCGCGGTCAAGGCGCTCTGATGGGCCGCCAGAACGTCTCGAGCGAATCGCCCTGGGAAGATGTCGTCGGCTACTCGCGGGCGGTGCGGGTCGGCCGCTACATCGCCGTCGCGGGCACGACCGCGCCCGGCGACGGCGCCTACGAGCAGTCGAAGAACGCGTTCGCCAAGATCGGGGTCGCCCTCAAGCACGCCGGCGCATCGTTCGAGGACGTGATCCGCACGCGGATGTTCGTGACCGACATCACCCAGTGGGAGGCCGTCGGCCGCGCCCACGCCGAGATCTTCGCCAAGATCAAGCCGGCCGCGACCATGGTCGAGGTCAAGCAGTTGATCGGCAAGGACATGCTGGTCGAGATCGAGGTCGACGCGATCGTGAAGAAGCGCTCGTGATGGGCGTGCTCGAGCGCGTCGAACTGCGCGTCCGCGATCACCTCCGCGCCAAGGCGTTCTACACCCTTCTGCTCGGCAGACTCGGTCACGGGGGCCGCGGCGAGCGCGACGAGTGGCAAGCGTTCTGGAACGAACACGCCGAGGCCGGCGATTGGTTCGCGTTCGCGGAGGACTCCGAGATGATTCCCGGCACCGCCCGCGTCGCGCTACGCGCCGATCGCCGCGACGACGTCGACCGCGCGGCCGCGCTGTTGCACGCGATCGCCGCGACGAACGTCGAAGGACCGGCCGAAGACGTCGGCGCGAACTACTACGCCGTCCGCTGCAACGATCCGGATGGCAACAAGCTCGAGGTCTGCTGCCTGACCGGGCCGGACCTTCAGCCGATCCGTTCGTAGCGTTCGTGGGCGTCGCGTGAGAGGAACGCCAGCACCAGCAGGATGACGGGATAGGCGATGTCGCCGACCCAGAGGATCGGGCCGGCGTTGTTGGGCGCGTAGTTATGGGCGACCAGCATCTCCTGGAGGTGCTGGGCGGCCGCCGCGAACAGGAAGATCGCCGTCGCGACGGTGACCGCGAGGCGCATCTCGTAGCCGCGCCACAGCGAGATGATGGCGACCGTGCCGATGCCGATCGAGAACCAACCGAGTTCGTACTCGAACGGGCTCTGGGCCCAGCCGATGCTCGGCGCGACGATGTTGCCGAAATACGCGTGCATGATGCCGTTGTAGACCATCCCGATGCCCATCGCGTAGAAGAGCGTCTCGCCCCACACCACGTACGATGCCGTCGCGACCCGGCGCGCGAACGCCGCGCGGCGCAGCTTCACGATCGCGGTGACCACACCGACCGGGAAGAGCCAGAGGAACGCGTTCCCCAGTATCCACGAGATGACCGAAGCGATGCCCATCGTCTGCTCCTTACGGTTTCAAGCTCCACGCCGATGCGTTCCAGGTCGGCAAGAACGGATTCGGCGCGAAGCCGCTCACGCGCGTGCGATACGCGTAGATATAGTACGCGTTGAAGAGATACAGGACCGGCACCTCGTCGGCCACGATCCGGCCGATCCTGCCGTAGAGCGCCTTGCGCTCGGACTGCGTCGTGGCCAGCAGCGCCTGCTTCTCGAGCGCGTCCACGCGCGCGTCGCACCAGCGCATGTAGTTCGAGGCGCCTCCGCAGCCGAGCACCGACGAATCGTCCGGGTCGGCGCCCATCGTGAACGGCACGTAGGCGACGTCGAAGGCCCCCGATGCGAGCGCGCCGGTCTTCGGCAAGAACAGCTGCGCGTTGCTGATCGACTTCAGCGTCACGTCGAAGCCGCGCGCCTTGAGCTCCGATTGCGCGAACGTCGCGACTCGCACGCCGGTGGTCGTCTCGGGGAACTGCACGTAGAGCAGCGTCAGCCGCTTCCCGTTCTTCTGGCGGATGCCGTCGGAGCCGCGCTTCCAGCCGGCCACGTCGAGCAGCGCGTCGGCGGCGGCCGGGTCGAAGCCCGGTTCCTTCACCTGCGGGTCGTACGCCCACGAGAACTGCGGCTGCAGCATGTCGGTGACCGGATAGGCGCCGCGCGTGATCTTCTGCGAGATGGTCGCGCGGTCGATCGTCATCGCGAGCGCGCGCCGCACGTCGCGATCGTCGAATGGCGGATGCTTCGTGTTGATGATCAAGCCGGCGACGACCGAGGTCGGCGTGTGGGCGTAGGCGATGCCGGCGTTGCCCCTGAGGTTCTCTTGCTGGACCGGCGCGATCAGATTCCAGTCGATCGCGCCCGACTGCAGCAGCACCAAGTTCGTCTGCGGATCCGGCACGAACTTGATATCGAGCGTCGCGATCTTGGGCTGGCCGCGCCAGTAGGTCGGATTCGCCTTGTAGCGCAGGCCGTCGCCGCGATGCCACCAGACGAACGTGAACGGCCCGTCGCCCACCGACGGCGCGGCGTTGAATGCCGCCTGCGCGAGCGGTTCTTGCTTGCGCAGCACGTGCGCCGGCAGCACGAACTGCGGGGCGAAGCCGTACGAGAAGTAGGTCGACACGGCGGGCGCCCAGGCGTGCTTCAAGTGGAAGACGACCGTATGCGGGTCCTTCGCCGTGGCGGCGTCGATCAGGTCGTAGCCTTCGTGCGAGCGGACCGGGTTCTTCGGGTCCAGGATCGCGTGCAGCGTGTAGAGGACGTCGTCCGCCGTGACCGGGACGCCGTCGCTCCAGCGCACGTTCGGCCGCAGGCGATAGACGATCGTCCGTCCGTCGGCGGAGACTCCGCCGTTGGACCGGGTCGGGATGCTCGCGAGCAGGCCGGGAACCGGGCGGCCCCGTCCGTCGAGGTCGACGAACGGCTCGAAGGCCAGGCGGGCCAGCTGCTGCTCGACCGAGGCGGCGTCCTGGTGGAGGAAGAGCGGATTGAGGTTGGCGGGATCGGCCGCCAGGTCGAACCGCATCGCGTGCGGATCGGCGCCGCTCCCAGCCGAGCAAGCCCCCAGTACGAGCGAGGCCGCGAGGGCCAGGGCGCATCGGAGGGTCGCTGCGGTGCTCACCCCGGTCCCTTACGGCC
>JANWKW010000086.1 GCA_025451135.1 Vulcanimicrobiia bacterium
ACATCTACGGCTCGCAGATGCCGACGGCGTCCGGCACGGCGCCGGCGCTGTTCACCTCGTTCGAACCGTACGGCGACGACCGCGCGGGCGTCAGCGTGGCGGCCGGGATGGTCGACATGATGTCCGGCCGCTACAGCATCGTCACCGCGCCCGGTCCGGGCAGCCCGGCGGTGGTCAAAGTCTTCCGGCTGTGGCTCATGAAGCCGTTCGGGCCTGCGGCCGGCCAGCCGGCGATGCACGGGGCGCAGGACGTCGACGCGCCCGTCACCACCGCATCCTTCGCGCCGTTCGGTACGCGCTATCGCGGCGGTCTTTCGCTCGCGGTCGGATGGCTCGCCGGATCGCTCGGCGGCGCCCAGAGCATCGTCGTCGGTCAGCGCGCCGGCGGAACGGTGAAGGTCTATTCCAGCGGCAGCGCGCTCGACGGCGCGCCGATGGTGTACTTGAAGAATCCCGAGGACCACGACTACGGCGTCGGGTTCTCGGCGACGGCGACGTTCGATCCGTTCGGCGGCACGTCGGTGAGCGTCGGGACGACCGCCACCACGTCGGGCGCCGATCTGCTGGTCGGCGGCACGACGGCGGACGGCCGGCCGGTGCGCGTGACGAAGTACGCGATGGTGCGCGCGACCGCGACGGCGAGGACCCTGCGCGCCCTGCCGCTCGGGCGCCTCGCGTCGATGCCCGGCACGCAAGCGCCGTCGATCGGAGGGAACTAGCGATGGACCGGACCGATGCGCAGCACGGCGGCACCGAAGTCATCGTGACGCAGATCAAGCCGGGCAGCGAGGCCGCGTATCGCGCGTTCGCCGATCGCTTCATCAAGGCCCAAGCGGCGTTCCCGGGCTATCTGGGCTCGTTCATCCAGCCGCCGATCACGGCCGGCGCCGGATGGACGACCGTCCTGCGGGTCGACACGGGCGACCATCTCGACGCCTGGATGGCGTCGCCGGAGCGCGCCGGCCTGATCCGCGAGAGCGAAGACCTGGTGCTCGGCTTCCAGGCGCAGCGGATCGACGCGTCGTTCCCCGGCTGGGTGCCGGCCGATCCGGCCACCGGCAAAGCGCCGAGCAAGTGGAAGACGGCGGCGCTCGTACTGCTGACGCTCTTCCCGGTGGTGATGCTCGAACTGCGTTTCCTCAATCCGCTGCTGCGCTCGCTGCACCCGGCGCTGGCCACCTTCGTGGGCAACGGCTTGAGCGTCGCGCTCACGACGTGGCCGCTGATGCCGCTCGCGATCCGCGCCTTCCGTCCGTGGCTCTTCCCCGAAGGCCAGCCCCGCGGGCGCGTTTCGGCGATGTGGTTCGTGCTGATCGGATGCTACGCGATCGAGATCGCCGCGCTCTGGCGGCTGCTGCCCTAAACCGGTTCGAGCGCCTGGAGCCGCGCGAAGATCCGGTCTTCGGTGAACGGGAGCGCGGTGAAACGGATCCCGGTGGCCGCCCGCAGCGCATTGCCGATGGCGGGCGCGACCGGATTTATGGTGTTCTCCGCGATCGATTTCGAGCCGAGCGGGCCGACCGCGTCGTAGGTGTCGGCGAAGAACACCTCGGTCACGGGCGCATCGGCGAAGGCCGGGATGCGATAGTTGCGCAGGGTCGGATTGACGACCGCACCGCGCGCATCGTAGACCATCTTCTCCTGCAGCGCGTAGCCGACACCTTGCACGACGCCGCCGATCACCTGTCCGCGCAGCTGATTGGGGTTCATCGGAACGCCCGCGTCGACCGCCTCGGCGCTATAGAGGATCCGGATCTCGCCCGAGACGCGGTGGACCGCCAGCCGCACGCCGTACGCGATGAACGCGACCGTGCGCGGCGACCCGTACGCCTTGCGGAAGGCCGCCAGTTCGACGCCGGCCTTCTCGGCGGTCTCGCGCAATTCGACCAGCCCGATGCGACGACCGCCGCAGACCACGCCGTCTCCGTCGAGCGTACACTCGTCGGGCTCCGCGCCGCTCGTCCGCGCGGCGAATCCGACGATGGTGTCGCGCAGCGCGCGCGCCGCGTTCTCGACCGCCTTGGTCGGCACCATCATGCCGACGCTCGCGAACGTCCCGCTATCGTAGGGCGTCGCGTCCGTATCCGCGTTGAGGAAGGCGACCCTAGAGGTCGGACAGCCCATGATCTGCGCGACCACCTGCTGCTGGGCGGTCACCAGGCCGTTGCCGATCTCGACCGAGCCGACCGTGAAGCGATAGCTCCCGTCCGGCTGCAGCGCGATCTCGCACCCCGATCGCTGCTCCGTCGGCGGCACGCAGTCGAGCATCGAGAGCGCCGTCCCGCTGCCTTCGAGCCATTCGTCGCCCTCGGGTTTGGGCAGGCCGCGGCCGCTCGCGAGCCCTTTCTCGATGGCATCGATGCACTGGTCCAAGCCGTAGCTGCCCATCGTGAGGTCGGAGATCTCCGAGAGCGCGGACTCCATCTTGTCGTGCTCGCCGATCACGTTCTTGCGGCGCATCTCGATCGGATCGATCGCGAGCATCGCGGCCAGCTCGTCGAGCGCCGACTCTACCGCGAAGGTCGGCTGGGTGGTGCCGTAGCCGCGAAAACCGCCGCCGCACTGCATGTTCGTGTAGACCGCGTAGCCGTCGCCCTTCTTGTTGGGGCACTTGTAGATCGCCCACGGGCCGGACATGCCGTTGGCGAGCGTCTCGCCGCCGTGATTGCCGTACGCGCCGGTGTTGGAGACGATGCGGTACTGCATCGCGGTCAGGGTGCCGTCGCGCTTGGCGCCGAGCTTGACGTGGATCTTCATCGGATGGCGCGTGGTCGCGCCGGTGAACTGCTCTTCGCGCGTGAATTCCCATTTGACCGGGCGCCCGGTCTTGATGGTCGCGAGCAGCGGCAGATCCTCGCTCATCATGTCCTGTTTGCCGCCGAAGCCGCCGCCGACGCGCTCGGTGAACACGTGCAGGTCGGCCGGCAGGATGCCGAACAGGTAGCAGAGCTTGCCCTTGACGATGAACGGGCCTTGCACGCTCGTCCGCACGTGCAGGCGGCCGCCCTCGTCGCGCCACGTGATCGACTGCATCGTCTCCAGATGCACGTGCTGTTGGCGCGACGCTTCGTACGTGGCCTCGTAGACGGCATCGGCCTCGGCGAACCCGGCGTCGACGCTGCCGACCTCGCCGTGGATCTCGAGGACGACGTTCTTCTCGGCATGCTGGATGTGCGAGTCGCCGTCCTTCGCGTGGAGCAGCGGCGCACCCGGCGCCATCGCCTCTTCCGGATCGAAGACCGCCGGGAGCGGATCGTACTCCACTTCGAGCCTGCGGCAGCCCTCTTCGGCGGCGGCCTCGGTCTCCGCGACGACCGCGGCGATCCGCTGTCCGACGAAGCGCGCGACATTGTCGAGCAGATAGGTGTCGTCGGGATCGACGCGGTTGTCTTCGTGGATGGCGGTGGTGTAGAGCTTCCTCGGCACGTCCTCCCACGTGAATACGTCGACCACACCCGGTACGGCGAGCGCCTTGCCCCGGTCGATCGAGAGGATCTTGGCGTGCGCGTGCGGCGACCGCAGCACTTTGAGATGCAGCATCCCGTCCATCGGCGGGACGTCGCCGGTGTAGCGCGCCTTGCCGGTGACGATGTCGCGGGCGAACGGATTCGGGACGTTCGCACCGACCGACGCGCCGGCCGCGTCGCGGGCCACGTTCTTGACGCCCGAAAAGGCGTCCCGGATCGAACCGTAGCCGGTGCACCTGCACAGGTTGCCCTTGAGCGCGCGCGGCAGGTCGTCTTTCTGTTCGTCCGTCAGGGCCGCGCCGGTCATGATCATGCCGGCGGCGCAGTAGCCGCACTGGAAGCTCTGCGCGTCGAGGAAGGCCTGCTGCATCGGATGCAGCGTCTCGCCGGTCGCGAGCCCCTCGATGGTGGTGACGCGTTTGCCCTCGGCACGGAACGCGGGATAGAGGCAGCTGTGGACGGGCTTCTCGTCGACCCAGACCGTGCATGCGCCGCAGTCGCCGCCGTCGCAGCCCTTCTTGACACCGTACCAGCCGAGATCGCGCAGGTAGACGCGCAGACATTCGCCGGGTGCCGGGTCTGCCGCGAACGCCTTGCCGTTGACGTCGAGTTTCATGCGCCCAGCTCCTGACGGATCTGCTCGGCGTAGTGATAGGTCAGATGCCGGCGATGTGCGGGCGAACCGTGGACGTCGTCGAGATAGAGCGCGTCGGGGATCGCCGCATCGATCGCGTCGCGCAGTTCGTCCGCGGAGGGAAGGCCGTCGAAGGCGAGCTGCACCGGTCTGAGGGTGGCCGCCGTCACCGTCAGCGTCAATCCGCCGGCCGGACGCAGCCGCGTCCCGATCAGGAGCACGGACGAACGCCCGAGATGCGTGAGCTCTCCCCGCCGGAACGCGAACGTCTTGGCCAGCGCCGAGGCCGGAAGCCGGATGGCGCGCAGCAGCTCGCCCGGGGCCAGCACGTTGGCGTGATTGCCGGTGACGAACTCCACCGCTCGGATCTCGCGCGGCGCGCCGCCGCGCGGCCACAACGTATAGCTCCCCTCGAGCGCGACGGTCAGCGAGATCATCGGCCCGGCCGGCAGCGACATCACGATGTTGCCGCCGACGGTCGCCTCGTTCCAGATCTTGAACGACGAGAGGAACGACCGGCAGCACTGACCGATCAGCGGACCGGCCGCCCATTCGGCGGGCGGTGCGAAGGCGTACAGCTCCGCGATCGTGCAGGTGGCCGCGATGGCGAGGCCGTCCGGGCCGCTCTCGAGCGGCGTCCAGCCGAACCGCCCCAGATCGATCAGCGTATCGGTGTGGATCTGCGGCTCGGAGAACAGCCAGGTCCCGCCGGCGAGCCAGGCATCGCCGTCGCGCCACTGCCGGATATCGTCGGCCGATGCCGGGCGTTGCACTTCGACGATCGTATTGAGATTCACAATCGACGCACGTACCACGGCGCGGATAGGACTTCCTCACTATCGCGACGATTTTCACCCGTATGAAACGTACGCTCTGTGTTCTGCTGTTAGCGGTCGTGGCCGGCGGTCCGCTCGTCGCTCGCTCCGCCGAACCGGCCGCGGCGGCGACGGCCGCACCGGCCGCTCCGGCCGGGGGCGAGACGGGCGATGCCGTCACCCAGCACACGGTCACCATCGACGGCCGTCCGATCGCCTATACCGCCCGTGCCGGAACCTTGGCACTCAAAGACGGCAACAACGTCGAGACCGCGCGCGTCTTCTATACCGCCTACACCACCGGCGGCACGGACCGGCCGATCACGTTCATCTACAACGGCGGCCCGGGGAGTTCGACGATGTGGCTGCGGATGGGCTCGATCGGTCCGGTCCGGGTGGCCGCGCCCAACGGCACGCCCAGCGCGCCGGCCCCGTACCGCATCGCGGATAATCCGTACAGCCTCCTCGACAAGAGCGATCTGGTGTTCATCGATATGCCCGACTCCGGCTTCGGCCGGATCGCGCCGGGCAAAGAGAAGGCGTTCTTCGGCGTCGATCAGGATGCGGCCGCGTTCGGGCAGTTCATCTCGAACTATCTGACCCGGTTCGACCGCTGGAACTCGCCGAAGTTCTTGTTCGGCGAATCCTACGGCACGACGCGCTCTGCGGCGCTCGCCGACTATCTGGTCGGGAAGGGCATCTTCCTCAACGGCGTGGTGCTGCTCTCGTCGATCCTGAATTTCGGGCTCGACTACGGGAACGGCGATCCGATCGCCGCGGGCGACTGGGCCTACGTCCTGTACCTTCCGACCGAAGCGGCGACCGCGTGGTATCACCACAAGGTCGCCAACGCCCCGGCCGATCTGCCGACGTATCTGCGCGAGGTGCGGAGCTTCGCGCTGGGCGAGTATCTCGACGCGCTCGCGAAAGGCGACGCGCTCGGCGCGGGGCAGCGCGACGACGTCGTCCGCAAGCTGAGCGGCTATCTCGGGCTCCCGCAGCGATTCGTCCGCAACGCCGACCTGCGGGTCTCATACGACCGCTTCCAACGCGAACTCCTGCGCAGCAGCGGACAGGTCGTCGGCAGGCTGGACGGCCGTTTCACCACCTACGATCTGGATCGCGCGTCGAACGAGGGTCCGGCCTGGGATCCGACCGATTCCGCCATCGACGGCGCCTACACGACGGCCATCAACCAGTATCTGCGTCAGACGCTCGGCTACGATCCGCCGATCCCGTATCGTACGAACATCTACGACATCATCTACGCCGGCGACAGCTCGTGGGACTTCTCGCACGATCGCCGCTATCCGACCAACGTCGCGCCCGACCTGGCCGACGCGATGACGCAGAACCCCCATCTCAAGGTCTTCTCGGCGAACGGTTACTACGATTTCGCGACGCCGTTCTTCGCGACCGAGTACACGCTCAAGCATCTCAACCTGAGCCCGCAGCTCCAGAGCAACATCACCTTCGGCTACTACCAATCGGGCCATATGGTGTACTTGAACGACAGCGCGCTCGTCCAGTTCAAATCCGACCTCGCGCGCTGGTCCGACGCGGCGCTGGGACGCTAAGAGGATGATCGACAGCATGAACGCACGCACCATCGCCGCGACGCTCGCGGTCGCGCTGCTCCTGGGCGCCGCGCCCGCACCCAAAGCTCCGCCGCCGGTGCCGCCGGCCGATCCCGACGCGGTCACCCACGCGGTCGCGCACGTCGGCGGCTCGGCGATCCCCTATACCGCGCGCGCCGGCACGATCACGCTGCGCAACGCCAAGGATCAGATCACGGGACGGATGTTCTACACGGCATTCGTCAAGGACGGCTCCGACGCGACCCGCCGCCCGGTGACGTTCTTCTACAACGGCGGACCGGGCAGTTCGAGCGTCTGGCTGCGGATGGGCTCGTTCGCGCCGCTGCGCGTCCGGACGTCGAACGACAAAGCGATCCCGAACGCGCCGTTCGCGCTGATCGAGAACGCCTACAGCCTGATCGACAAGAGCGACCTGGTCTTCGTCGACGCGCCCAATACCGGTTTCAGTCGCGTGCTCGGCGCGGGCGATCCGAAGGACTTCATGGGCATCGACCAGGACGGCCGCGCTTTCACGCAGTTCGTGCAGCGCTACATCACCCGGTTCTCGCGCTGGAACTCGCCCAAGTTCCTGTTCGGCGAGAGCTACGGCACCACGCGCGACTGCGTGCTCGTCAACATGCTCGAAGACGCGGGCGTCCAGGTCAACGGCGTGGTGCTGCTCTCGTCGGTGCTCAACTTCGGACTGGGCGGTGGGCCGATCGCGGGCGGCGACTGGACCTACGTCGGCTACCTGCCGACCGAAGCCGCGACCGCGTGGTTCCACCACAAGGCGGGTCGAGGCAAGAGCCTGGTCGCGTTCGTGAACGAGGTCAAGGCGTTCGCGGGCGGCCGCTACCTGCACGACCTCGCGCAAGGCTCGGACCTGAGCCCGGCCGCGTTCGACGCGGACGTGGCGCGCCTGCACGGCTACATCGGCCTCTCGGAGACCTACATCCGCAACTCCGACCTGCGCGTGCCGTACTCGCGCTTCGAGAAAGAACTGCTGCGCGATCAGTCGACGGTGGTCGGACGTTACGACGGGCGCTACACCACCTACGACCTGGACGTCAACGCCGATCGCCCGGATTGGGATCCGTCCGACGTCGGCATCTCGGGCGCCTTCGTGGCGCTCGGCAACCGCTACATGCGCGACACGCTCGGCTACCGCACGAACCTGCAGTACCGTCCGACCGCGTACGGCGAGCTGGGCGCGCCTTGGGACATGCATCACAACGGCAGCGATCCGCCGGCTAACGTCGCGCCGGATCTGGCCACCGCGATGACCGAGAATCCGCACCTGCACGTCTTCTCGGCCAACGGCTACTACGATTTCGCGACGCCGATGTACGCGACGGAGTACACGCTCCGCCATCTCGGCCTCAACCCGGCGCTGCAGAAGAACATCACGTTCGGCTTCTATCCGTCGGGACACATGGTCTATCTCAATCCGGCGGCGCTGGCGACGTTCAAGGCCGACCTCGCCCGCTGGTACGACGATGCGCTGTGATCCCGATCCCGCGTCTCGAACGGTTCCGCGCGCCGGCGACCTGATCGGCGCGCGTGCGCTCCCTAGACGGCGGCGCCGCGCTTGAAGATCCGGCGCAGGGCGTTCTTGAAGCGCCAGATGCGCCCGGTCTGGATCTGATCGATCCGCGTCGCCAGGTCGGTCGTCTCGGTACGCGTCCGGTCGATGGCCGCTCCGAGGTGACGTACGAATAGCGCCGCCAGCGTGCGGTAGCGTGCGCGCTCGCGCTCGACGTCCTCGCGCACGCCTTCCAATTCTTCGAGCGTCGCCTGCGAGACGCGCTGCGCGTCCAGTGCCGCGTACAGCTCGCTCACCAAGGCGACGTTCAACCGCTCCGCGCCCACCAGCCGGTCCCGCAGGGCAGATGCCGTCCGGCGGCTCGCATCCAGTTCGCGCGTGGCCGCCTCGAGCGCCGTCAGCGCCTCGCCCAACTCGCCCTCGAGACGGACCGTGCCCTCGTCGATCCGGGACGTCAGTTCCGCATTGAGACGCTCGTAGCCGACCCGGGCGTTCGCGAGTTCGGTGTTGACCGCGAGATAGCGTTTCGCGATCGCGCGCGTCGCGAGGTCGTCGGCGAGCGGCGACGCCTTGACGACGAATTGCAGCGTCTCGCATTCGGGGTCGCGCCGGATGGACTCGACGATCTCGCTCTTGTAGTCGGTCGGGATCAGCGGCGGCACCAGCGTCGAGGGCTCGAAGAGCGGCAGCCTCGTCCGGTCCATCGATTCGACGCGATAGCCGGCGCACACGAACAGCTCGTCGACCGTCTTGGCGGTGAAGAAGCGGAGGTTCGCATCGTCGAGGATGCCGAGCTCGCGATAGTCGAAACTGCCGTCGAGCAGCTTGAGCCGGACCGCGCCGTGCGCGACGTTCGGGATCGCGGCGATCAGGAAGCCGCCCGGGCGGAGCGCGGCGCGCGCCTCTTCGAGCAGCCGGGTCGGATAGCGGAGATGTTCGAGGACGCCGGCGCAGACGATCGCGTCGAACGAAGCCCCGTCGACCAGGCTCGAGAGCGGGGTTCCGTCGAGGTCCGCGACGATCGCGCGGGTGCAGTACGCGCGCGCCGCTTCCACCGCGACCGGGCTCAAGTCGATGCCGACGACGTCGCACTCGCGCTGGGTCAGGTGCATCGCGAACGAACCGTCCCCGCATCCCAGATCCAGGACGCGCTTGCGCTCGCCGATCATCTCGACCATCTTGCCGACGCTGCCGTCGGGATCGACCGGCGGACGCTTGGCAACGCGTTCCGGATACCGCTGGGTCCTATTGGAAAGCACCGACACCCCCTCGTCCGTCTGGTTCTCCCGGGCCGTTCAAAGCCCTGGACCCCGCTCGACGGCAAGCGTACGTTCGCCCGAATCCAATGTCGCTGAGGCGCCGATCGGCAGAGTCCACTGCTCTCCATCATGCCCGATCGGAGCGCCGGTCAACACCGGAACGCCGAGATCGCCGAAACGGTCGGCGATCACGTGGCCGAGACGGCGCTCCGGCTCGGCGTCCTCGTCCGCGTCGCAGCCGGCAAAGGTGCCGAGGACGATTCCGAGGGCGCCTCGCAGGGTTCCGCTCTCGCGCAGCTGCGTCACCATCCGGTCGATCCGGTAGGGCGCCTCGTCGACCTCTTCGAGGAAGACGATCGCGCCGGCGCAGTCGATCGCGTATGGCGTCCCGACGAGCGCCGCCATCAGGGACAGGTTGCCGCCCGCGAGCCGCCCGCGCGCGCGCCCGGGCACCAGCGCCCGTCCGCCCGGGACCGCCAGCGTCCCGATCGGGGCGTCCGAGAACGCGGCGCGACGCAGCCAGCCGATCTCGGCCGGACCGAACGGCGAGAGCGCGACGACCGGGCCGTGGAACGTCACCACGCCCGCTCGGGCCGTGCACGCCCCCAGCAGCGCGGTCAGGTCCGAATACCCGAGCAGGATCTTCGGGTCGGCGCGAAGCGCGTCGTACTCGACCAGATCGAGCAGGCGGGTCGTGCCGTAGCCGCCCCGCACGGCGAAGATCCCGCGCACGTCCGGATCGCGCAGCGCCGCGTTGAGATCGGCGGCGCGCTCCGCATCCGTCCCCGCGAGGAATCCGCGACGACCGAGCACGTGTTCGCCCAGGATCGGACGCAGGCCGAGCGCTTCGACGCGCGCGACCGCCGCGTCCAATTCGACCGGCGACGCGAGCGGGCCGGCCGGCGCGATCAGCGCGACCGCATCGCCGGGGCGCAGTGCGGGCGGATAGATCATGGCTTCGTCAACGCGACGCGCTCCGGGTAGATCGGACGATTGACGATCCGCTGCAGCGCGTCCGCCTTTGCGGTCAGCGCCAGATCGGAGAAGCGCGCGAACGCATCGCGTTCGGCCTCGCCTTCGGCGAACCGTTCGGTCTGCCGCAGGTCCACGGTGCCCTCGACTTGCAGGAAGCGCAGATACCGGCCGTCGTCGTCGAAGCCGGTCTCGAGCAGCCCGGCATCCTCGAAGATCCGCACGGCGGCGCCGACGCTGCGCTCGTTCGCCTTGTCGAGATCGAGGGTCCGCGAGATATCGGCGTAGGTCGCGCGCAGCTCGCCGGCATGGGCCATGCCCTTCATCCCGCGATAGAGCTCGCGCAGGACCGGAAGCGTGGGCGCGTCGCGATCGATGATGAACTCGTTGATGCGTTTGTCCGCGTCGCCGTATAGCAGGTGGATGTCCGCCGGCAGTCCGTCGCGGCCGGCGCGGCCGGCCTGCTGGTTGAACTCGGTGAAGTCGAAGTTGAGATGGTAGAGCACGACGTGCCGCACGTCGGGAAGGTCGATGCCTTCGCCGAACGCCGAGGTCGCGATCACGATGCGGATCTCGCCCGCGCGGAAGTACCGCTCGACCTGCAGACGATCCTCGGTCGGCATGCCGGCGTGGTAGAACATCACGGTGTCGCCCAGCCGCCTGCGCAGACCGTCGGCGACTTTCTGCGCCTCCGTGCGCGACATGCAATACACGATCGCCTTGCCGTCGTCCGAGCGGTCGAGCAGCTCGGCCAGATAGCCGATCTTGTCCTTGGTGCCGCGGGCGTCGATCATCCCGAGATTCTCGCGGACGGTCGGATCGATCACCCACGCGTCGATGCCCAGCTCGCAGGTGACGTGCGCGAAGGCGGCGTCGCCGGCGGTCGCGGTGAGCGCCAGCACTTGCGGCGAGCCGAGCGACGCGATCGACGCGCCCAGCTTGCCGTAGGCCGGCCGGTGTTTGGACTCGTAGAGGTGATGGGCTTCGTCGACGACGACCAGCCGCGGCACGCTCGGACCCGCGAACGCGTCGCGGTGGAACGTCAGGAACTCCGGCGTCGCCAGGATGATATCCCACGAACCGTCCTCGAGCGCGGCGAACAGGGCGGTGCGTTCGTCCGGCGTGATCGAACCGTTGGCGCGCAGGATCCGCAGTCCGAACGGATCGAGCTTGCGCGCGAGCGCCTCGAATTGATCGTTGGCGAGCGCGCGCAGCGGATAGATCACCAGCGTCTTCTCACCGTGAGCGAGCGCGCGCCGGGCCGCCGTCAGCTGGAAGCAGAACGATTTCCCGCGCCCCGTCCCGAGGACCGCGAGGGTGTTCTTGCCGGCATCGACCCGTTCGAGCACGTCGAGCTGCGCGCGGTGCGGCCGGTGATCCCCGAGCAGCGCGCGGATCAGCGCCTCGTCGTCGCCGCGCAGGCGCTCGCGCGCTTCGCCGGCGTCGGCCTTCTCGAACGCCGCGACGCGCTTGCGCCAGACGAAGATATTGACGCCGCGATGCTTCTCTCCACCGCCGGTGAGCGAGGCGACGCGCGCGCCGTAAGGCGTGCCTTCGTCGAAGACCGGGGCGATCTCGCGTGCGATCTCCTTGCGCAAGAAGCCGAGTTGGAGGCTGCCGAAGTGGACCGCGATCGCGTTGGGATCGAACGGATTGTCGGGCTGACGGATCAACGCCAGCTCCGCGCCCTCGACCAGGCCCTCGAGGATGTCCTGACGCCCTTCGAACGAGACGCCGACGATCTTGGTGTGGAACGTCTGCGCGTCGGCGATCCCGGCGAACGGCTCGCGCCGCAGGAACTCCTCGCGACGCAAAAATGCGTCCGCGATAAATGCGGACGCATCGTTGCTGCCTCTGTCATCCCGAGCGCGGCGAAGCGGAGTCGAGGGACCGCCTAGCGCCTCTAATGCCCGCTCGAATGCCGCCTCCGACACGGTCGGACGCGGCATCGCGCGATCACTTCTCTTCGCTTGCGTCATCCGTCGGAGCCGCCGGCGACTCCGGCGCGACGGTCGGTTCGAAGCCTTCGAGATTCAGTTTGACCTCTTCGTGGCCCTGATCGAAGGCCGCATCGTGCAGGCCCTGGTTCTGGGCGTCGAGCGGATCCACGTCTTCGTCGTGCCCGTACGCCTGCGGCTCTTCCACGGCGGTCGTCGAGCCGGCGTCGTCGCGGGTGCGCTTGTAGCGCACCGGGCCGGTCGACGGTTCGCGGGTCGACTTGGCCTTCTCGCGCCGCGCGCGACGCGCGGCCACGATGTCCTCGCGGGCGGCGCCGCCGCGACCCGCCAGCGCGGTCGCGTCCGCGCGCGTGCGCGGGCTCGCCGCTGCGGACGGCCCGGCCGCCCTGCGCGCCGCCGCGGCCGCCATCTGACGTTCGCGGAAGCGCAGCACCAGCGGCGCGGAGTAGAAGATCGAGTGATAGCCGCCCGAGACGATGCCGACGAGCAGCGCGAACGCGAAGTCCTTGAGCGAGTCGCCGCCCAGGATCAGCAGCGCGAGCAGCGTGATGATGACGGTCGCGAGCGTGTTGAACGAGCGCGTCATGGTCTGCTTGATCGACTCGTTGACGATCCTGTCGTACGGCGCGCCGACCATCAGCTTGGTGTTCTCGCGGATACGATCGAGGATGACGATCGTGTCCATGACCGAGTAGCCGATGACCGTCAGGACGGCGGCCAGGAAGGCGTCGTCGGCCCGCTGGTTGGCGAGCGCGTAGATGCCGATCATCATGGCCGCGTCGCGCACCAGCGCGATGACCGTGACGAGGCCGAAGATGTAGTTCCAGCCGAACCGGAACGCGATGTAGAGGAATTGGATGCCGAGCGCGATCAGCAAGGCCCACAGCGCGTTGCGCAGGTACTCGCCGCCCAGCGAGGCCTGGACCGAGGTGATCTCGGATTTGGCGCGATCGACCGGGGCGACCGTGTTGAGGGCGTCCCACAGCCGGTTCGAATCGTCGGCGAACGAGGTCTGCGTCTCGATCGAGACGGCGTCGCCGGCGTCGCCGAGCGTGGTGATCTTCTCTTCGTTGAGGTTGAGCCCCGCGAGCGCGCCCTTGACCGCGTCGGTCGTGACCGGCTTGGTGAAGGTCGCCTTGATGTCGGTGCCGCCCGTGAACGAGAGGCCCAGGCGCAGCGCGTGCGAGGGTTGGAAGCCGCCGCCCGGGGCGGTGACCGAGTGGTAGACCATCGCCGCAAAACCGAGGGCGATGACCGCGTACGAGATGATCGAGACGGTCTTGAACCATCCGACCACGTTCCAGTTGAGCTTGCGGAACAACATGGCTTATGCCCCCGCCTTCGACAAGATGCCGATCTCGCCGCGCTTGACGCCGTAGAGTTCCGGCGCGGTCGCGACGTCGTTGTCGACCAGGACGTCGACGAAGAAGCGGGTGATGAAGACCGCCGTCACCAGCGACAGCACGGTTCCCCAGAACAGCGTGAAGGCGAAGCCTTTGACCGTTCCGGTGCCGAGCAAGAACAGCACGCCGGAGCCGACGATGGTGGTGAAGTGGCTGTCGAAGACGGCCGAGAAGGCGCGGGCGAACCCGACGCGCACCGCGGCGCGCATCGTCTTGCCGTGCCAGAGCTCCTCTTTGATGCGCTCGAAGATCAGGACGTTCGCGTCGACCGCCATACCGATCGAGAGCACGAAGCCCGCGATACCCGGCAGGGTCAGGGTCGCGTGCGAGAACGCCAAGAGCGCGAGCATCATCGCGACGTAGATGATCAGCGCGACGTCGGCCAGGAAGCCCGGCAGACGGTAGACGAGGATCATGAACAGCATGACGACGATCAGGCCGCCGATCGACGCGTAGAGCGACTTCGTAAGGTCGATCGCGCCGAGCGTCGGACCGATCGATTCTTTCTCGATGACCTTCACGCCGACCGGCAGCGCGCCGGCGTTGAGCTCGTTGGCGAGCGTGATGGTCTGCTCTTGGGTGAACTGGCCGGTGATCTGGCCGCTGTCGGAGATCGGGCCCTGCAGCGTCGGAGCCGAGACGTAGCGGTGGTCGAGGAAGATCCCGAGCGGCTGGCCGAGATGCGTCGACGTCAGCTTGTAGAAGCGGGCCGCGTCCTTCGTCTGGAAGTCCACGACCGGCGCTCCGCCCGTCTGCGTGTAGGCCGCCTGGGCCGCCTTGACGTCCTTACCGGAGTAGACGACCGGTCCGCCCTGCGCGTAGGCCGTCTGCGCGACGTACTTCTCGGCGGCGTCGCGCTGCGCTTTGGTCGTGCTGGCGACCGGCGCGTTGAGCACCGCGAGCGCGGCCTCGCCCTGCTGGACGACGGCCGGCGGCAAGATCTTGAAGTCGAGGACGGCGATCTGCTTGATCACGGTCTCGGCCCGGTCCGGGTTGTTGTCGCCCGGCAGTTCGACCAAGATGCGATCGGTGCCGACCTTGCTGATGGTCGGTTCGGCGACGCCCAGGCCGTTGATGCGGCGATCGATCACTTCGACCGTCTGCTCTTGCTCCATCGAGCCGATCTTCGGCACTTCCGCCGTCGGCGTCAGCTGGAGCAGCAGGCGCGCACCGCCGCGCAGATCGAGGCCGAGATGGACGTTCTTGCTCACCGGGTTGATCAAAAACCACGAGAGCACGCAGACACCGATCACGACCAGCGCCTTGAACGGCGTCTTGAGATTGTTCCAGTTCATAAACCGTACTTCATTAGAGACGTACTTCAAGAAAAAGCGGCGCCGCGGCACGGGGTGCCCGGCGTCAAACCCACAAAGTGTAGCAAAGCCTGATTCCGGCCGTCAAACGGGGAGCGGCGGTGCTTCTTTCAACACGAGCGCCGGCTGTAACTGCAGGTCGGCCGGGAGTTCCGCATATCCGAAGACGTCGAGCGGAAGGCCCGACCTCCCGAGGAACTCGGCGAGCAGCGGCCGCAGGGCTCCGCCGCAGACCAGCGCCGGGTCCGCGTGGCCCGCCGCGAGATAGCCGTCCAGGCGCTCCCGGAGCGACCGGATCGCCGCCGGGTCGGGAGCGCCGTCCTCGACCCACGTCCGCGCCAGCTGCCGCTCGAACGCCGGATCGAGGATAGCGGGCTCCAGCACCGCCAGGCCGCGGCGCCGCAGCGCCAGCGGTACGAGGGTCCGGCGGGCGGCTTCGGTCAGCTCCCGGGGCTCGCGGGCGCCCGATTCGAGCATCGCCTCGAGGGTCGCGACCGGGTCGCGCGGCCAGACCCGCTCCCGGAGCAGCGCGACGAACGCCCGGTGCAGGGCGGCCAGCGGCACGCCGTCGGGCCCGCCCAGCTCCTTGACCACCGCCGGAACGCTGGTCCGCAAGTGCTCGAGGAGGGTCTGGAGTTCTTGCCGCCCGAGCAGCGCGGCGGCATGCGTGCGAGCCGCCTCGGCCAGGTGCGAGCCCAGGACCGAGACCGGATCGAAGACCAGCGCGCCGGCGTCCTGGGCGCGCTCGCGCAGCTCCGGCGGGATCCAGGCCGCGGGCAGATCGTAGACGGGTTCGCGGGTCGCCTCGAAGCCCAGCCGCTCCAACACCCCGGCGTCCGCGACGGCCAACACGCGCGAGAGATCCAGCCGGCCGGTCGCGACCGCCTGGTCCCGCACCCGGATGCCGTAGGTGTCCGGATCGCGTTCCAGATCGTCGCGCAGACGCACGCCCGGCAAGACCACCCCGATCTCGGCCGCCAGCGCTCGCCGCACTTCGCCGACCCGGTCGAGCAGCGCGTCCGAGAGCGGCGCCGCCAGCAACGGCGCCAGGTGAGCGCCGATCTCGATCGCGATCGCGTCGACGCCGACCAGCCCCAGCGCGAGTTCCGGCCGGCGCATCGCGCGGCGCTTCGCCTCGGTCCGCGCTTCGAGGCGATCGGCGGCCTCGCGTCGTTCGCGCCGGCGCGCGAACTCC